>JBILVK010000021.1:0-36736 GCA_044370475.1 Bacteroidia bacterium | reverse complement strand
CTTTCGCACCTGCTATCGTAATGTGCTTCTATGAGTATAAATCCTTTTTGAGAAGTGTCGGTACCCGGTAAAATGCCCATCACATTTTTATGCGAATTCATGTTACAAATGGCTTGGTCGAATTGAAAGAAGCCCGCGATAAATGCGGGGTTGCTTTGTTTAATTTTATTGAACTGAACCAAAGCCCAGTTTCTTGCGGCGCCAATGCCGTTGCTTAACGATAAGGTATCTGAGCCCGAATTTCTGTTTTTAAATTGGTTCAGACCGAATAAGTATTGCAACAATGAATCGGAAGAAGTTTGGGCAAGCAAACTTTGTTTAATGGCAGCTTTGTTGGTGTTGGTTTGACCCAAATAAAATTGCGAAGGATTGTATTGCCCTTTTAACACAGGCAGCATGGTTGGCTCCGAGAAGCGAAAGTTTGTTTGAGCCGAAAGCGCTGTGTATAGCGCAAGAAGCATGGCTGTAAACAGAAAACGAGCTGCGTTTTTCATTGACTTGTGGTTTATTTAATTTGTTTTATCTGGTATTGATAAAAGCAATAGCCATTAAATCAAAAATAGGTAATGCACTCCTTAAAAAAAAATGAGGCAAGCTTTGGTTCCACTGCAAGGGCGTTTCGGTTCGAACCGAATAATGATGATGCAAAAATAATGGCAAGGGTTTGTTTTTTTGAATATTTAATTCAAGATTTACCTGATTGAATTTTGGTGGTTGAGGTTAATATGAAAAACAATTTTAATAAATTATAATATGGAAAAATTACAATTTAAGGTGAGTATACATGCTCCTGTTGCTAAGGTGTATGATATGATGTTGGGCATTAGCAATAAAACTACCTATGAGCAATGGACGTCCTTGTTTAACCCAACTTCAACTTACGAAGGTAAATGGGAGAAAGGAAGTAAAATTCTGTTTGTTGGGGTGGATGAGAAAGGAGAAAAAGGGGGAATGGTTTCTAGGATAGTTGAAAACCTGCCTCATCAATTTGTTTCTACGCAACATTATGGACTGGTAAAGGGTAATGAAGAGCTTACAGAAGGTGAAGAGGTAGAGAAATGGGCCAATGGTTTTGAGAATTATACCTATACCGAGCTCAATGGGTATACTACTGTTACAGTTGATATAGACACCGTAGAGGCGTTCTTAGATTATATGAATGAGCATTATCCTTTGGCGCTAGAAAAGTTGAAGGAGATTTGCGAGAAATAGCTTTTGTTGCGCAAACAACAAGCGGGCAAGGACATTTTTGTGGGCAGCAGAAGTTTAATTCTGCAGCTATTAAAGCTAAACTTACTAGATGAATTGCAACTCTGCATTCACCCTGTAATTGCTGGCAAGGGCTTGCCTTTGTTTGAAAACATGCATGATAGGATGGAGCTTAAACTTATTAAAACGAAGACGTTTAGTAGTGGGGCGGTTATTCTTTGGCTTGAACCAAATAATGCTCTTGATTAGTCTTTGCTGGGTTTTTATTACATGCTAATTTGAGTAGCTTTGTTTTCTAGATTTAATTATACGGATATGAAAAGAATGATACTTCTTGCACTTGGATTTATGGGCGCTTCAATTGCGGCGCATGCGCAATGCAGTCCAAACGTGGCTAATATTTACAAGTACACTTTTGAGGGCAATGTGTACGAGATTATCAAGGAAAACCTGAGCTGGGTGGATGCGGCGGCTTGTGCGGCCAAACGTGGAGGTCGACTTATTGAAATAAACTCGAAGGCGGAGCAGGATACCTTTTTTGCAAAAACAAAATTGTCTGGAATTGTTGCGTCAAATACCATGGCGCCAGATGGGGGAGGTGCTTCGTATATTTGGATTGGTGGCAATGATTTGGCGCAGGAAGGAAAGTGGATTTGGGATGGCGACAATACCGCTGCCTCGGTGCAGTTTTGGCAGGGCACTTCTAGCGGAAATCCCGTTGGTGGTTTATATAATAATTGGGGCAATGAGCCTGATGATTTTGATGGGCAGGATGCCTTGGGCTTTGCCATTACCAATTGGCCTTTGGGTGTGGCCGGACAATGGAATGATGTAGATGAAACCAATGTGCTGTATTATGCCATTGAGTATATTGGCTTGAGCGCGATGGATGAGTTGCAAGCAAGCACCTTTGCGGTGTATCCTAACCCTTCTGCCGGACAGGTTCAATTGAAATTGCAACAAGAAAATAGCCTTGCACCATGCCAAGTTGAAATATTTAACATGCTTGGCGAAAGGGTATTTAGTGCAGAAACCAGCACCTCTCTTGCCATAGATTTAAGCAATGAACCGAAGGGAATGTATTTTGTAAAAGTGCAGCAAGGGGGGGCAGTTTCTACCAGGAAGATTTTGGTGGAGTAAGAAGAAGCTTTTAGCTGTTAGCCTTTAGCTATTGGCCTTTTGCCAAAATCTCATCAACCTTAGCTGGAGTGGATTTGTAATCCACGCAAAAATGGGGGAAGGTGCGGATTACAAATCCGCACCAGCTAACTGGCAACGACCAACGACCAACGACCAACGACCAACGACCAACGACCAACGACCAACGACCAACGGCTAACAGCTAACAGCTAACAGCTAACAGCTAACAGCTAACAGCTAACAGCTAACAGCTAACAGCTAACAGCTAACGGCCAACAGCTATACTCCCAATTCCAACACCGCGTAAGTAGCACAGGCCTTGGCGATGAGCGTTTCGGTGCCATTGTTGTTGACGAAAATTTCTGCTTCGGCGAAGTGGATTTTTTGTCCGGCTTTAACCACATAGCCCCTGCAAAAAGCTTGATTGCCAACGCCCGGGTTGAGGTAAGAAACTTTCATTTCTATGGTCACCAAACCCTGCTTGGGTTTCACTAAAGTGAAGCTGGCAAAGCCCGCCACAATATCCGAAAGCGTTGCTGTAACACCGCCATGCAAGAAGCCAATTTGCTGCCTGTGGTGATGCTCTATATCCAAAATTCCTTCTACCAAACCCGGCTCAATTTTGTTTATTTTGAAACCTACATGGTGCATAAAATGGTTTTGTGCAATTTTTTCTCTTGTTACTGCTTGGTAATCGGGGTTTTGTGGTATAAAGGTGCTCACTTTTTTATTTTTTGAAAGGGTTTTAGTACTTTGCGAAGGTAAGAACAAAGCTAGTGCAATCCATAACTGTAAAAACCTATTCGGATAATTTATTCAATGCTGCCAATTATGGGAGCTATGAACACTATCTGCTTTTTGAGCCTAATCATATTAGCTCCGTTTTGGTTGATGCCGTAAACAAGCAAATTATGCAGCTGGAGATTTTTACCGCGGCCGATGTTAACTTTTTCAACTTGTCGTACGACGAGCTAAAATTGGTTCAGCCCTTATTAGATAGCTTGGTGCCAAAGGTTAAAGAACGCAAAGTAATTATAAGCTCGCACTTGGTTACCCTGGTGCCAGAGTCCTTACTCAACGTAGTAGAAACAGAAGCCTATTACTGTCTGAACCAAAAACTTTTGCCGAATTCGCAGGTGCTGTATTGTAAAATGCATGTACAACAGACTGCTGCTTTGTTCAATGTACGCAATGAATTAATGAAGCTGATTCGCTTTAATATGCCCATGGTAGATGTGTACCATTCTTCCTTGTTATTTATTAAAGCGGTAGAGGCGCAGGGCTTTGAGAATGCGGGTTCTAAGCTTCACATCCATATGCATCCTGGCTATTTTGAGGTGCTTAATTTGAATCAGACCATTCAGTTTTATAATACCTTTACCTTTGAAACCGAGACTGAGATTGTGTATTACTTATTGGCAACAGCCGAACAGTTAAATATCTCGCATGGTTGCGATGTGGTGCTCTATGGAAATTCAACGCATATGAGTGAGTTGCATCAACTGCTTTCTAAATATGTGCGCTCGGTTCAGTACGGCATAAAACCTAAAGCTTTTAACTACCCATTAAGCTTTAAGCAGTTTGGCGAGCACCAATTTTTTACCGAATCTGCTGTACCATTGTGCGTATAATTGGCGGAGAAAAAAAAGGCATACTGCTGCATGCACCAAGCAATTTGCCCGTGAGGCCCACCACAGATAGGGCCAAGGAAAGCTTGTTTAATATTCTTGAAAATAATTTTGATTTAAGCACCTTAACCGTGCTTGATCTTTTTGCAGGCACAGGTAATATGAGCTATGAGTTTGCCAGTAGGGGAGCCGCGGCAGTGTTGAGCGTTGACCAACATGCAGGTTGTACAAAGTACATGAAAGAGGTTGCTACTAAGCTTAAATTTGATGCCATGGAAGTGCGCAAGCAAGATGTATTTGCCTTCTTAAAGCAGACTACAGAAAGCTTTGATATCATCTTTAGCGATGCACCTTATGCCTTGTCGCGCATGGTTGAAATTCCTCCTATGGTGTTTGAGAAAAATTTGCTTAAACCCAATGGCTGGCTGGTAATGGAGCATGCCACGCAACTTTCACTCAATTACTTGCCCCACTTTAAACAAGAAAGAAAATATGGTCAGTCGACCTTTACTTTCTTTTCTCTTGACCATTAATTGTCTATTAGCATTATTTGTCTACTTTTGACCTACAATTCACCTCATGAAAAAAATTGCATTGTTTCCGGGGACATTCGATCCCATTACCATTGGGCATGTTAATATACTTGAGCGCGCGCTTCCCTTGTTTGATGAAATATGGGTAGGTGTGGGACACAACAGCAGCAAAGCCACGCTGTTTCCAGTAGAAACAAGGATAGGTTGGATCAAAGAAATTTATAAAAATGAACCCAAGGTAAAAGTGGATTTTTATGAAGGCTTAACGGTAAGTTATTGCGATGTAATTGGTGCGCAGTATATCATTCGTGGCTTAAGGAATATGGCCGATTTTGATTATGAGAAAAACATTGCGCAAATGAATAAGATTGTGTACCCAAAAGCAGAGACTGTATTTCTGATGTGCGATCCAATTTATACACCCATAAGCTCCTCTGTAGTGCGCGATTTAATAAGAAACGGTGGCGATGCCAAAGGTTTTGTGCCCAAAGAAGTAACGTTTTAGTTTCCTTACCCAAATAGCACATCACAATCCTATTCAAGCATTTACTTCCCCAGTGCCATGCAATGCGCCCGTTCAAAAAGTTTGTAAGGGTGTGTTTAAGGTTTTTGATTCCTCTAAGAACGGCTTATCCTAGTTAGCAGTTTTAGGTAATTACCTAGATTCGGTCTGAACCAATACATTTGACAACATAAAATAGGAAGGAGAATCCTTGTAAAAGGCGTTTGGTTCGAACCGAAAAAAATAAAAAAAATTAGCCCTGAACCGATTTTAAAATGGAGCGTATAGACTCGTAAGTGTCTAGTGTATCTAGGTTGAGCTGCGATAGCTGCACCCATTTAACCTCGGTAATGCTCTCTTCAATTTGTGGCACCAAAACACCCGTAAAACTCGTATCCATGATATACCAATGGGTAAGTTTTAAGAAACGATGTCCCTGCAATTTATAGGTATGATAGCTGTTAGAAAAGAAGTTTCTGATGCTTAATTGATCAATGCCACATTCCTCCTCAACCTCGCGCAGGGCGCCCTCTTCGGCCGTTTCACCTGGGTCTATTTTGCCCTTTGGCAAATCCCATTTCCCCAAGCGTTTCATGAGCAACAATTGTTGTGCCTCATTAAAAACGATGCCACCCCCAGCATGAATCACGGTAAACTGGGCTTTAAGCAATTGCAGAACCTCAGTTGGGTCGGCACAAATAAGCTGCATGCCGCTCTGGTTGGGCTCCTCCACCTTACGAACCGCTTCCATTAACTTGTTTAAATTGCTGTATTCAAGCAATGGCAAATGCCCAAATTGCGCCGAAGTATCTGGGGCATTTGTGAGCAAAAGGGGTTTATCGTTTATAAAAAATGTGTACATTTGTGGGATGCAAATTAGTGAACCAATCGCAACAAAGATAGCAGAATATTTATTGGAGATAAAAGCCATTAAACTTCAACCCAACGATCCTTTTACTTGGGCCTCTGGAATTAAGTCGCCCATATACAGCGATAATCGCTTATCCCTTTCGCATCCTGCCATTCGCACCTTTATAAAAGATTCATTGGCCGCTGCCATTAAACAAAATTACCCGGGCGTTGAGGCCATTATTGGGGTTGCCACTGCTGGTATTGCCCCTGGTGCTTTAGTAGCAGATGCCCTCAATTTACCTTTTGGCTATGTTAGGTCCGAACCAAAAAAGCATGGAATGGGCAAGCAGGTAGAAGGTGATATAAAGCCTACCCAAAAAATTGTGGTGATAGAAGACTTGGTATCTACCGGCAAAAGCAGCCTTCAGGCCATTGATGCCTTAAGAGATTTTGGTTCAGACATATTGGGCTTGGCCAGTATTTTTACCTATGGCTTAGAGTCGGCTCAGACCAATTTTAAGAATGCCAATTGCCCTATGTTTTCCTTGTGTAACTACGATGTACTAATAGAAGCTGCGGTGGCTAAAGGATATGTGAGTGCTGCCGATAAAGCTGTGTTGAGTGCTTGGAAAAGTAGTCCAGAAACTTGGGGAAAATAAGTAAGCATACATGGCATTAAGATTATCTCGACACCCTTTGCGTGCGGCCTACGCCATTTATTTTGGCTTGTGGACGGTTATCTGGTTTATTATTGTTTATCCTTTTATAAGGATAGGGTTAAGCAGTCCAACAAGGTACCGCTTTGCGCATTTGGTGCGTAAATTTTGGGGCAAGATGTTGTTGATGGGCGGATTTATGCGTGTGAAAATGGAGTATGAGGTGCCTTTGGATAGAACGCGTTCTTATATGATTGTGCCAAACCATACTTCGCAATTAGACATTGTTACGCTTACGGTAAAGTTGCCGCTGTTTTTTAATTTTATGGCCAAGGCAGAGTTGGAACGCATTCCAGTATTTGGCATTTGGTTCAGAACGATAGATATTGCTGTGGATAGGAAAGATGCGCGTAAGGGTGCACTGGCTTACCGCAAGGCGCTTAATTGGATTGATCAAGGCAATAGCATGGTTATTTTTCCGGAGGGAACTATTTCTAACCAGGTGCCTAAATTGATTAAGTTTAAGGACGGACCTTTTAAAATGGCCATAGAAAAACAGATTCCATTGTTGCCTGTTACCATTATAGGAAATTGGGAGTTGCTGCCAGATCAAGGTGTTTTTGAAGGTAGGCCTGGCTTTGCTAGTCAGTATATTCACAAACCCATTGAGACCAAAGGCCTCACGATGGATGATATTGAAAAATTAAAAGAGCAGGTTTTTACCGTTATTAGCAATAAATTGCAAGAACATGGACATTAACAAAGAGATGATAGAGCGCCTTTCTGATTTGGCAAAACTAGATTTTACCGAGCCGGAGAAAGAGAATATCATGAAGGATATGAACCGCGTGCTTGCTTATTGCGAGAAGTTAAATGAGGTAAATACCGATGGGGTGGAGCCTTTGATTTTTATGAGCGATCATGTGAATTTGCTGCGCAACGATGAGCCTCAAACTTTGTATAGCAAGGTAGATGCTTTGCGCAATGCGCCTTCTAAGGACAGTGATTTTTTTAGGGTACCTAAATTTATGGGTAAATAATGGTACAATCAGTTATAGGCATAACAGGCATAGGTAAAACTTATCGCATTGGTGAGGTGGTGGTGAACGCGCTTCGCGAGGTTGATTTACAAATTAACAAGGGCGAATACGTAGCCTTGATGGGTCCGTCGGGCTCAGGAAAATCTACCTTGATGAACATCTTGGGTTGTTTAGATACACCCTCTAGGGGCAAGTATTTCTTGAATGGAACCGATGTAAGCAACATGACAGACAATGAGCTTGCAGAGATACGCAACAAGGAGATTGGATTTATATTTCAGACTTTTAATTTGTTGGCGAGGAATACATCTTTAGATAATGTTGCGCTGCCTTTGGTGTATGCGGGATTGTCTAAAAAGGAGCGAATTGCCAAGGCCGAGCATGCTTTAAAAAGTGTTGGCTTGGGAGATAGAATGGATCATAGGCCTAATGAGCTAAGTGGCGGACAACGTCAGCGTGTTGCCATAGCGCGTGCTTTGGTGAATAATCCTTCTATTATTTTGGCCGATGAGCCAACGGGTAATTTAGATTCTAAAACTTCGTATGAAATTATGGAGTTGATAGAGAAAATTCATGAAGCCGGCAATACGGTCATTATTGTTACCCACGAGGAAGACATTGCCAAAAGAGCCAAGCGCATCGTGCGTTTGCGTGATGGCTTAATAGAATCTGACGGTCCAAATTTGGGTTAGGATTTCCTAAGTTAGTTCGCATTCAAAATAGAAGAATTCTGCGAAGTGGTTTTGGAGCTTAGGTGCTTCCTTAAATAAGCCAAATATTGTTGAACCACTGCCGCTCATGGCCGCATATGCTGCACCTAATTGGTATAGTTTTTCTTTGGTCCGACCCAATACAGGGTGACTAGGGAAAACACTTCCTTCAAAATCGTTTACAAGCTGTGTGGACCATTCTTTAATGGGCAATTGAATGATGTCTTGGATGGAAGATTTTGTGGCTTGAGGATTATTATCTCTAGGGATAATTTTAGAGAAAGCCTCTGCAGTTCCAATATGAATGGCCGGTTTTACCAGGGCTATCCAATAGCCTTTTAAGCTAAAATCTATGGGTTCTAAGATTTCTCCTCTGCCAGAGCCTATGCAGGCTTTGTTGTGTATAAAGAAGGCGCAATCACTGCCCAATTGTGCCGCATAATCAATTTGCTTTTCAATCGGAATTTGCAGCTTAAAATATTGGTTCAGCAATTGAATGGCGAAGGCGCCATCGCTAGAGCCACCGCCTAATCCAGCACCCATGGGGATGTTTTTAAGCAAGCAAAAATCAACAGGAGCTAGACCATAATCTGCCTGCAATAAATCATACGCCTTAAGCACCAAATTGTTTTTTGGATCACCCGCAACAGGAATGCCCTCCATGATAATTTGGGCACCAGTATGTTGGCTTCCCTTGTGTGCAATAAGCTCTAAAGAATCGCACAAAGGAACAGGGTAGAACAAGGTCTCCAAGTTATGGTACCCATCTGGCCTTTTGTTTAAAATATGTAAACCTAAGTTTATTTTGCAATTGGGAAAAACAATCATGTTTGGCTGTAAACGGTTTTCAAAGAAAAGACTTTAAATAATATGCTTTCAATTTGCTATTTGCCTTATAAATGGCAATTAGGCGAAATTACATTTTTTTGAGTTAATTTTTAAGTTTGTTGAGGCAAGCCACTGCTGATTTATAATGAAGGTAGCGCGGGCTTTTAATACTGAGTTTTAAATTTTGTAAATACGATTCTTAGTAATTGCTGCTCGTATTAATTACATTTGTTTAAAGCCTATTTAAGTAGCGGTTTTACCATGAAATTTAAAAAGAAATGCAGTTTTTTTAAAAGTAGACAAATTCTCTTGCTGGTCTTTATTCTGGCATTTAAGCTTGGGTTTGCACAATGGGGTAATCCTATTTCTTTAAGCACCATGATAGGTGCAGGTACTGGTAATGGACACTTGGAAGGTGTAATGTTTATTTCCCCAGAGGTAGGAATGTATAGCTATTCGTATAATTATTCACCAAGTGGTGGTTCAGAAATTTGGGTTAAATCAACCCACGATGCAGGCAATACCTGGAATACAAGTTGGAATGAACGCATTAAAGGAAGCACCTACGAATTATTTACAGTTAAAAACCAAAACACTTTTTATCTTGTTAAAAATTGGGAAGGTTTTACAAAAATCGACAAAACAAGAAACAATGGCAATTCATGGCAATATTCGGGGTTTGGGGTATCTGGATTTTATAAAGATTTTTGTGCCATAGATACTTCAAATCTTTTCTTATTATACAGGGAAATATATGAAGATACCTTGCTTAAATACTATGTTGGGAAGTATACCAACGTTGTAAGGAATAGCAAAGTTGATTCTTTTTACCTGGAGGAAGCACAACATATGTTTTTTGTGGATGCAGATACGGGTTTTATAGCTGCATCACCCGCTAGAAAAGCGATAGATGAAAATCAGGAAAATTGCTCTTTTATATACAAGTCCATCTCTGGTGGAACGCATTGGCAAAAGGTCTTTTCGGATAGTTTAATGAACATTCGTAAGTTGTTTTTTCCATCTAAACATATTGGATATGCGGTGGGTGATTCTGGTAAAATTATTAAAACTACAAACGGTGGCCAAAATTGGCAATACATTCAGCCTTTCACAACTGTTTCGCTTCATAGTACTTACTTTTTAAACGACACCGTAGGCTATGTTGCAGGCGATTCGGGATTAATTTTTAAAACAAGAGATGGCGGATTGAGTTGGGTAAAACAAATTACAAATACAGATTATGGTTTTACGAAGATATTTTTTGTGAACGATTCAGTAGGTTTTGCTTTGTCTAAACTTGGATTACACAAAACGTTTCAAAACCTTAGCTTGGGTGCTGGCCAATTTATTGCAGAACAAAACATCGCCCAATTTTACCCCAATCCTTTCTCCACCCAAACCGTATTAAAATTAGAGAGGCCATTAAGCAATGCAAGTCTTATAGTGTTAAACCTTTTGGGGCAGGAGGTAGTGAAACAGGAAGGGATAAATGGAAATGAGGTAAGCTTTCATAGAAACGAACTCCCCAATGGTTTGTATTATCTATGTTTGTATGAAAACAACCAAAACTACAGCATTCATAAATTGCTTATGGTTGGATTTTAGCATATAAAGAATTTATTTAATTCATTAAAACCTAAATTTCTAAAAGATATTTTTGACTATTTTCGAAATATCTCGAACTGCAATGTTTCGAATTAAATTGTTACATTTGTTTTATGAGTGTTTTAGAGTCGCTTTTGTTTGATTTGAAAAATCTTAAACCAGAATTGACCTCGAAATTTTATGTCGATACTATCGGATTATTTGGATCTGTAACCAGAACTGATTTTTCAGATTCAAGTGATATTGATATTATTGTTGAATTCAAAAGGCCAGTTGGAGTTGAATTTATTGATTTAGCAGATTTTTTGGAAAGGAAATTTAATAGGAAAGTTGATTTAATTTCCAAAAACGGATTAAAGCAAAACTTCTACGAAGAAATTAAAAACGAGATACAATATGTCTAAAAGAAGCAATTCAATTTTAATTGAGGACATAATTGAATGTTGCAACAAAATTTTCAAATATACAGAAGGATATTCTTACGAAAGTTTTGAAGATGATGATAAAACAATTGATGCTGTAATTAGAAATTTTGAAATAATTGGTGAAGCAGCAAATAGATTAAGTGATGATTTTAAAGATAATTATCTTGAAATTGACTGGCATAAAATTAGAGGATTCAGAAACAGAATAGTTCATGATTATGCAGGCGTTGATATTAAAATTATTTGGAATATCATAAAAGATTATTTGCCTGCTATGTACAATGAAATAATAAAAATTAAATAGTTAAATAGACTTCTATTTGAATTTTCAAAAATTGGATTTTAGCCCTCAACCCAATTTAAAATGGGAGTGAGGTATTCTGATAAATTCTTTGGAGTAAACTTATCTAAGAAGTTGGAGTTGGTTGCCAATTGTTGGTTTGTTACTACAATTTCTACAGCTTCTGTAACGGTTGGTAATACTGGGGTGTCCTGACCCGTTATGCTAGATTTTACGTAATTAATTTGATTGTCATTATCACGCTTGAGCCTGATGATATGCGCATTGGCGCCTTGCAATAAATCTGCTAAACCACCTTTGGCAAAGCCTATTACCTGTGTGCCTACCAAGAGACTTTCGTGCGCCACGCGGTTCCATCCTTCTCTAATAGAAGGCATGGCAAGCGTGTATTGCGAGGCTGCCATTTCTGCCAAATACTGTTCAAACTCTTTGAAGTAAACAACCTCATAGCAAGGATGCTGATGCACTTTCTTTGGGTCGTTGGTGCTCTGGTAACAACGATACCCTAGGGCACTCAATTGTTCTGCTATCAATACAATTTCGGTACTGTTTTTAAAAGAAACTTGTCCCAGATGAATTTGCTTTTTCTTAGCTGTATTTATGAAAGGTGAATAGGTGCTTGGTTCAAAAAAATTAGGAAAAAGGAAAACTTGTTTCAAGTGAAATTGCTCTGTAAAGTGCTTTTTCCAAAAGGGTGCAACGGCCACAAAGGATAATTTTTCTTTAGAAAACAAAAGCGAAAATTGAATCAATAAATGATACCAACTCCTTAAGAATTTTGATTTGCCATCTTGCTCATCGTAATAATGCCAAACCACCAAGACCTTTTTTTTATTAAACAAATTGCGCAACAAAACAGGCAATGCCAACCTGGCTACACATATATTTACATCGGCTGTACCTTGCTTAAAGGCCCAATAAAATAGCTTAAGATGGGCTAATTTGTTTTCAAAATGCTTCCATTGCCTCAATTCTTTGTATTGGGCATTGGGGTAGTTTTTGGCCAGGGATTCTGCCAAGAATTTTTCATGAAAATAGCCGCCGGTTTGTTGTTCTCCGTGACTGATATAATGGATGCTTTTAACCGTATTCACTGCTCTTGATTAGGGCGGCAAATTACAATTAGCTTGGTAAATAAATAGAATTAGTTAATTTTTGGGTTTAAAAATTGCCAATTGTTTAAACTCACGAAACATTATTTTGATGCCATTGATGAAGAGGGCAGGTGCTGGATAATCTATATGGCGCAATTAAAGTTGGGCCTCATACGCATTCCTTATTGCGCTTATATTTATTCTTCTGACGACAATGTGGTGGAGGAAAAAAGTGTATTAAAAAGTTTTGAGGTGCCTGAGAATTCGTCCAAAGAACTTAGCTTTTCCATTCCCGCATTGGGGGTCAAAGGCGTTTGGTTCGAACCGAAAAAAGGCATTAAAAATGTTTTATGGACGCACCCAAAAAGGGGAGAGGTTTTGTGGGATTGTCACACGCCTAGTGCCTTGGTTCATTTGCATTTTGCGGATAAAACCTATCAAGCAAAAGGCTATGCCGAAACCATTTATTTGCCTGTGAATCCGCTTGCCTTGCCGCTTTCTACCTTAAGATGGGGACGATTTATTGGTGAGAAATTTACCGTGGTTTGGATAGAATGGCAGGGTAAATTGCCCAAGAATTTGGTGTATGTAAATGGTGATTTGCAAACCGATGCCGTGCATAGCGAGGATGGATTTTCTTTTGCAGCGGGTACCTATGAATTGGTGTATTTGTCACCCCAAATTTTGCGCAAGGGCAAGCTGGGGACCATTATAGAAAAGTATGCTTTTTTGAAGTGGCTTTTTAAAGGAAGTTTGTTGCACAGTGAAGAGATAAAATATAAGTCGAAATCGAAGCTGATGCATCAAAATATACAAGTGGACAAGGGTTGGAGTTTATATGAAAAAGTTAATTTGCTCACATGAAAAATTTGCTATGTAAGGTCTTGTTTGGGAGTTTGTTTATGTTGCTCTTGCCTGCTGTGCTTGTGCTGTGGGCGCGAGGTACAGCGCATGTTGTTTTGTTGCCATTGCCTGCATTTGCACCCTTATCTTATGTGCTTATTTTGTTAGGAGCCTTGCTTGTTGTTGGGGCAATGTACCAATTGTGGCGAGATGGAAAAGGCTTGCCCATGAATGCTTTTCCGCCCAAAGTTTTTGTGCGCAAAGGATTGTATGCTATAGTGCCACATCCCATTTATGTGGGGGCAGTTTTTCTAAGTTTTGGCATTTCTTGGTATGTGCAATCTGCCTCTGGATTTTGGTTGGTGAGTGTGGTTTTTGCCTTGATGTGTATGGCCTATGTTTACGGGTTTGAACGCGAACAAATTGAGAAGGTTTTTGGAAAACAACGCTTGGTTCAGACCTTTAATTTGCCTGGAAAATTTGCCTTGAAGGCGAATGTTTTTCATAAGCTTAATACTGCCTTTTTGGTTTTTGTACCATGGGTGCTCATGTACGAAGCATTCATATTATTTGGGGTTCCGCAGGATTATGTGTATTCCAATTTATCTATCGATAGCCAAATTCCCTTTGTAGCATTCTTTGTTATTTTTTACACCTTAACTTATCCGTTTGCGGTGCTCATCCCTTTTGCCATTGCTAGGCAAAATACCTTACGCAGTTTTGGCATAAGTGCTTGGTTGCTCACGGCCATGGGTATTTTGCTGTTTTTGTTTTTTCCTTTTGTGGTGGCACAAGAAGAGGTAGTTGGCAGTGGATTCTTTGCTCAATGGATTTTGTTGGAACGCGCCAAAGACGGAGTGAGCGCTGCTTTTCCCGCATTTCATGCCGCGTGGGCCATAGTAGGGGCTTATTACTATAGCAAAGAATGCCCTAAGAAAAAGTTGGTAATTTGGCTCTTTGCTTGGCTTATTGTGTTCAGTTGTTTGTTGGTGAAAATGCACTCCGTTGCCGATGTTTTGATGGGTATTTTATTGGCATTTATTGCCTGTTATTATCCTAAGGTTATGGCAAGCATGATGCGATTATTTGAAGGCATCGCCAACAGTTGGAAGGAATGGAGATTTGGATCAGTACGTGTGATAAACCATGGCTTTTATGCCGGTTTTGCTGGCTTTGCAGGCGCCATGGTCTTGGGATTATTCTTGCCACAAAGTGCAGCTTATGCAGGCTTTGCCTTGGCCTTTTCTGCCATTTTGGGCGCAGCCTTATGGGCGCAAATCATAGAAGGTTCGCCCTTATTGCTTAGGCCTTATGGTTATTACGGCAGCGTGTTGGGGGTATTGTTTTGTTCTCTCGGTCTGATCCTACTGAGCGACTTGGACTTGTGGTTGTTGTTGGCATCGGCCGCGCTGGCCGCACCTTGGGTTCAGGTAATTGGCAGATTGCGTTGCTTGGTTCAGGGATGTTGTCACGGTAAAACTATAGATGGAGATTTGGGCATATGTTTTCACAAGCCCATTAGCAGGGTGAATAAAATATCTGGTTTGTTGGGCAAACGCTTGCATGCCACCCAAGTTTATTCTTTGCTAAGCAATGTGCTTATTGGGTTGTTTTTGTTTAGAATGGTGAGTTTGCAAATGCCCGCGGTATTTTTAATTGGCATGTATTTGGTGCTAAACGGCCTCGCTCGTTTTGTTGAAGAAGCATACCGTGGAGAGGCGCAAACGCCTTATTGGAAAGGTATGCGTATCTATCAATGGATAGCGATGTTGAATATGTTGGTGGGTATTGTTTTTACTTGTTTGCCTCAAGATTTGGTATTGCATGCCGCCTTTCATTGGGAGGCATTTTATTGGTCGGCCGCCCTTGCCGTATTTGCCATCTTTGCTTACGGAGTAGATTTTCCGGAGTCGAATAAACCCTTTGCCCGCTTAACGAGTTAAGCGGTTTAAATTGCTTAAATGATGAATAGTTGAACGATATCCGTATTTAAAGCCTACCTTGCCCGCTTTCTAATTTCCCTTATATTTATTATAATTCATGCCGAGCAATGAAGAGATGATTCTCCAGACCCAAAAATGGGTGATGGACGTGGTAGTTGGCGCTAATTTTTGTCCCTTTGCAGCAAAGGAAGTTAAGAACAAAACCATTCATTACCATGTTGCCCCAGAGGGAAGTATGAAGATGAACCTGACAGATATTTTGCAGGAGTTTTTTAGGCTCGATGATGAGCCAGAAATTGAAACTACTTTATTGCTTTTTCCTTATCGTTATCCCAATTTTTTAGATTTTTTAAAATTGGCAGATCAGGCCGAGAAGTTGTTGGCTAAAAATGATTACGAAGGTGTGTATCAAATTGCGAGCTTTCATCCCGATTATCTTTTTGAGGGCTCTGTAGAAACCGATGCGGCCAATTATACCAATAGGTCAATCTATCCCATGTTGCATATTTTGCGTGAGGAGAGCATTGAAAAAGCCATTGAGAAGTTTGCAGATCCAGATGGCATTCCAGAACGCAATATTCAGTTTGCACAAAACAAAGGTTTAACTTACATGAAGCTTTTAAGAGAGCAATGCATGGAGTTAGAGAATCCAAGTGTAGGGTAACAAAGGTTTAAAGACTGCCAGGCTTTTAAAAGAGCACTGCACGAAATGGGAGATGCAAAACTAAGCTAAGCTCGGTCTGGCATAGAAGCCAGTTCCATTGTACACGCGTTTGCCAGGTGCTTGTTTGCAGGCATTTGAGCAACAACCTTCCATTTCATTGGAGCAATCTTGGCACATGGTAAACTGCTCGTTACAATCTACATTGGCGCAATTGAGGCTGCGTGCCACGGGTACCGAACATTTTTTGCAGGTAGAAATAACACTTGGATTTACTTCATTGATGGGCACAGTAACCCTGCCATCAAAAACATACAATACGCCATCAAAATCTTTACCTCCTGTTTCTTTGGCGTAACCAATAATGCCATCGTATAATTGATATACATCTTTAAAACCTTGCTCTAACAAATAGGCCGAAGCTTTCTCGCATTTAATGCCGCCCGTGCAATAGGTGATTACCTTTTTGTCTTTATATTGTTCTAGCTCTTTTACCTTTTCTGGAAACTCTCTAAAAGTTTCGATATCAAAAGTGAGGGCATTTTTAAATTTGCCTAACCTAGTCTCATAATTAGAACGCACATCTACCACCACCACATCATCTCTTTGTTGCATTTCTTGAAACTCTTTGCCATGTAAATGCTTGCCCGTTCTGCGTATCGGACTTACGTTCTTTAATCCAGAATGCACAATTTCGTTCTTTAACCTAACATGCAAACGGTTAAAAGCATTGTGGTCAAATTCATCGATTTTAAAGCTCACGCCTTCAAACCTTGGATCAGACTTAAGGTCGTCCATGTAAATATTTATCTGCTGCGGCGTGCCACTGATGGTGCCATTTATGCCCTCGCGGGCAATATAAATTCTACCCAAAACACCCAATTGCTTGCAATAGCTCAGGTGTTGCACCACAAACTCATCGGCATCAAAAATGGGGGTATAGTAGTAAAAGGCCAATACCCAAATCTTTCCCTTGTTTTTCATATGAAGCCGCAAAGGTAATGAATTGGTCGGGGAGGGCAATAGGGAATTTGGTCTTTGGTCGTTAGTCTTTGGTCTTTGGTGGGTTAAAGTCTTTGGTCGTTAGTCTTTGGTGGGTTAAAGTCTTTGGTCGTTAGTCTTTGGTCTTTGGTGGGTTAAAGTCTTTGGTCGTTAGTCTTTGGTCTTTGGTGGGTTAAAGTCTTTGGTCGTTAGTCTTTGGTCTTTGGTTGGTTAAAGTCTTTGGTCGTTAGTCTTTGGTCTTTGGTGGATTTTGCCATCTTTCAAACCCATACCCAAAACCCGCAAATCCCAAAACCTAAAGACCAACGACCAACGACCAAAGACCAAAGACCAAAGACCTTCCCTCAAAGACCAAAGACCTTCCCTCAAATTCGCACACTCAAAACAAACATGCTTCCTTTAAATTTATTTTCAATAAAATGAAAATTAACCCCTAGCGAAAGTCGGTTCATGACGTTGTTGACGCGGTAGCCGCTTTCGTAAAATAAGGGCATATTGCCATGCGCGCTCAGGAGGTTAAAATAGAGTTGTTCGTTAAAGTCGAGGAGGTTAAAATAGGGCAATTGCCTTAGCAATAATTTTTTGAAACTCAATTGCAAAAATAAACTTGAGTTGGGATGCAATGCACTATAAGAATAATAAGGCAATTGTTGGAAGCGGGCCAAAGGTGCACCCAAATACCAGATGCTTTGATTGGCCGCAAACTGCGTGTAATCTGCAAAATGTGTTTCAATTTTGGCCATAGGAAAGGTGCTCAACTTATAAAGGTAGCTCAAATTTAGCCAATGCCTTAGTTGTATGTTTTGGTTCAGACCGAATTCTATTTTGCTAAAAAGTTTGCTGCTGTTGGTATAACCTTCTTTGTATAAAAAGGTGAAATTTGGCCATGAATTTTGTAGGTATCTTTTTTTGTTTTTAACCACCGCAAAAGTTTGAAAAGGTCGGTATTGCAGCAACACAGAACCTTGCATACTTTCTTGCGATGAGGCAATGTTAAGGCCTTCTACAGGCGTGTTATTGCTGATAAAATTAGTGCCTTCAAATTTTTGATACCGACCAATATTTTCTATTAAATACCGGTTTGTGTAAAGCGCTTGCAATTGAATTTGAAAGCCATTAAATAACTCTCTATTATAACTTGCTTCTGCAAAATCTTGCTGGTAAAACTTAGAAAAATTGGTGCGCATAATGAGCAATTGATAGGCATCTACCCATGTAGAAATTCCATAAGGGTTGTAATCCGTAATCATAGAGCCACCGCGCAACTTCAGCTCTCCAAACCTCATGGGATTGAAGCCATAACTTAGCTGAACTTCGCTTTGAAAACGCATTCTTTCTAAAGGCGCTCTTATAATTTGTGTAAAGCGCCAAGGCTTATAATTGAGTGAGCCAAAACTGTATTGCGCTTCTAAAGTAACTCCCTCAACAGTATTAATAGCTATGCCTTTAAGCGGACCTTCAAAAGAAAAATACCTGCCTTTACGGACAAAACTATCCCCATCAAAAATGAGTTCGCCAAAGCTTAGCGTGTTTTTCCTTTTAGGCCGCAAAGAATCGGTTTGAGCCAATCTTAAAGTATCCAAATCATGAAAACTTTTTTGCTCATCCTCCATCAAAGGCACCGTTCTATTTTGGTTCCAAAAGCTAGTATCTTGGCGCATTGCCATAGAGTCTACCACAATCTCTGTGCTATCGTTCACAGAACTCATTTCTTGCATTTGTTGCTCAGATTCTCGCTTCATTCTGGAGGCAAGTTGCAGCATTTCCGATTTTTTTAATTGCTCTTTAGCCAGCAAAGCATCAATGGCTAATTGATTTTTGGTTTTGGGCGCCACCTTGTTTAAGGCCATGTTAACAGCCATTTTTTCGCTTTGATCCGATACCTCTTTTGGAGCGCCCTGCTGCTTAATGGCCCATTGATGGTCGACATTTGGATTTAACTGAATTTGATAATTACTCACAGAAGCTAGGTACCTAAACTCACCCATTACCCCAAAATAATCGCCCACCGCTTTTATATCATACGTAACCGGCATCCACACAAAAGGATAGTTTGGCAACTCTTTAAAACTGGTTTTGATGGTAGTTTCCATACCCATTTCACTCCTGCTCAAATTAAGGCTATGCAAACACCAAAGTCCCTCCAAAATATAAATGGTACCACGGTATAAATCGTTGCCTTTGCGCTTTGGTTCAACCCGAATTTTATTTACCTCCTTGCCATTCTCATAAAAGCTACCCTCCAACACAAATTTATACACCCCAAAAGCCTCAGGAGAGAGGGGCGAAACAACCTCAGAATTGGCCACCGCATACCAACTCCCACGCGCCATGCGCATAGGAGCGGGCGCATCTTTAAACGGCATGGTACTCTGTAAAGAAATTACCTTTTCTCTATACGTATTGGGCTGCGTAAACTGCAATTCGTTGATACTTTCTGTAACATAAGCCTTGCCCACCTCAATGCCTTGTTCTTTTACCAGTCCCCTCAACAAACGCGGCACCGCATCTACTTTTCCTGTGCCCTTCACATAAACCCTAGCCTTGTATTTAAGCACTTGTCGCCTATAATACGGCGCTGCACCAATGGCCTTGCGCATAATGTAGTTGGCCGGGTTCTCCTTGGTAACCCTAATTTTTACCTCATTTAACTCGTAAACTTGCTCCTCTAATACAATGTTTTTTTCTGTCCAATTTGCCCCTATTTCGGTCTGAACCGATTGCGTTTTATAATCGATGCTTTGGAAGTTTATTTGATGGGTCCCTTTGGGTAATTTTAACTCAAAAGCACCATTCACATTTGAGTTAGCACCCGCCTTTGCGGTAGGCGAGTAAATGGTTACATAGGGCAGAGGCTCACCCTTGGCATTAGTAATCCTGCCTCTAATGCCTTGAGCCATTGAGCTGTAAGTGCCAGAAATGAATAAGAAAAGGAGAAAGAATTGTGCCTGCATTGCTGCTAAGATGCGAAAAACTTTTTTGTTTTCAAAAGCGTGGTAAATGACTATTTTCGCGCACTCAAAATAGTAATTCAATAATAATGGCAAATACAGGCGATTTATTCAAAGGATGTTTCATTAAGCACAACAATGAACTATGTCAGGTAATGGAATACCAACACCGCACACCCGGAAATTTAAGAGCATTTTATCAAGTAGTTTTACGTAACGTAAAATCTGGAAAGCAAATGGAACACCGTTTCCGTGCTGGAGAGTCGGTAGAAATGATTCGTGTAGAGTTCAAAGAAATGCAATACCTATACAAAGATGGCAACAACTTGGTATTAATGGATCCAGAATCTTTTGATCAAATTTATGTAGAAGAAACTTTATTGGGTGATGCAGTTAAATTTTTGAAAGAAGAAATGATTTTAAAAGTTTCTTTCGAAGGAGATTTGTGCTTAACCGCAGAGATGCCAACTTTTGTTATTTTAACCATTGATTATGCAGAGCCAGGCGTTAAAGGCGATACCGCTACCAACACCCTAAAACCTGCTAAATTAGATAATGGTGCAGATGTAATGGTTCCTTTGTTTGTAAACGTAGGTGATAAGGTAAAAGTAGATACCCGTACTGGCGATTACGTTGAGCGTGTTAAGTCATAAGCCAATTATTAGCTCATCTAAGCGCAAATCATGCGCCTCTCTTGGTACTTGAGCTACTTGTTGAAATTTGTAGAAAATACCCACTTTTAAGCTCTTTGGGTGCAAACCTAAAAAGCCATCATAGTAACCGCCTCCATATCCTAAACGATATTTTTCTAGGTCGTACGCCAAACCGGGTACAATAATTAAATCAAAAGAACCATTGTAAAGCAATGGTTCTTTTGGATGTAATGTGCCCATGATGCCTGTTTCTAAGGAATCTAAACTTGTTAATACCCTGTTTTCTAATTGTCTTTTGGGCAAGGTTTTGGGACAAACAACTTGTATGTTTTGATGCAGCATATTTTCCAAGAAGGGTTTGATGTCGATCTCCCCCGAAAAAGGAATATAAGCGTGAACTGTTTGGGCATTCATCTGATGCACTAAGCTTGCCAGTTCTTCGCAAATTTTTTGATCGCATTGCGCTTTTAAAACCGCTGCCATTTCTGCTCTTTTTTGCAGCATTTCCTTGCGCAAAGATTTTTTTATTTCGGAAATGTTCATGCCCATTAATAGCTGCAAAGATGGGGAATTAATTCCTAGAATGTAAGCCTATGGTATTGCCCTCTGTATCCATTAATATGGAGCAAAAGCCATGTTCGCCCAATGACATTTTCGCTTGTAAAACTTTGCCACCTGCAGCTTCTACCCTAGATTCTTCTATGCCACAATCTGCACAAGCAAAATAAGCCAAGGTGCCACCTGCGCCTGGTGGCATATTTTCCATTTTTACCAAGGCTCCAGATGCATTCACACTATTTTCCACCCAAGGAAAAGTAAGCATTTGCATCTCGCCCATATCGGGTGGCATAGGCATAGGGCTTAAACTAATTTGGAATACTGCCTCGTAAAACTTCTGAGCCCTGCTCATGTCGTCTACATAAATTTCAATCCAGGTAAACGGATTTTTGGGTGCTGTGTTTGTCATGGTTTTTAATTTGGTTTTAGGTTTTTAGTTTTCTTTAAAAATGTAGGTTTGCAGCGATACCTGTTTTAACTTTTAATATGAACAGCCATGTCTCACATAAAAAGCAAAAACACCTATTGCTGAACCAAGTTAATTGTAATAAATATTAGCTCCAAACCATTTAAATAATAACACGATTTTTTAATAAAAAATTTACACGGAATGAGGATTAAAGCCTTAATCTTAAATTGAAAAGTATTGTAAGTAACATTCTTTTTTTTAGCCACAGATTCACAGATTTTAGCTATTAACTTTTAGCTATTAGCTTTTAAAAATCTGTGAATCTGTGGCGTATTTTAACTACCCAGTAAAACCCACCACTAACCTGGCCAACAGCTAATGGCTAACAGCAAACAGCCTTCTTACTAACTAACAAACGTTAGGTTCTCCAGTCCAAGCTGAGTAAAATCATTTTTTATCCAAAAACTTCTGCACAACTTGTACCTGCACAACCTAAAACAAAGTATGGAAAATAGTATTTCATATTTAATTTAGATAAGTTAAAAATTATGAGCATCTGCACTATTTTAACAAAAAAGCATTTAATTCGCTTTGCCTATTGATAATCCAAAACTTCAGTTTACATGAACCTATCATGAAATTTAAAATTTTTGCCAAATGGAAGTGGATTATTACCGCTTTGGGATTATTTCTCCATGCTAATTTAAGCGCCCAATCCGACTCTTTAAAATCAGTAGAAACCATCCGGCTTCTAGACCAAAGTTTTTCTTCTCTAGAAAAGAATGAACTTGATTCGGAACGCTTTCAAAAATGGATGGATGATTTAATTGACCATGTTACTTTTTTTAAAATTCCCTTAAAAGAATCAAGGAGTTTTATTCAAAGAACTGCAAAGTATATCCAAGCAAATCCTCAGTTGAAAAAGAAAGCCAAGATTCTTGATTTTTTAAATGCAGTCATAGAATTGAGTCTAGGTGAGACAGCCAAATTCGATCATGAGTTAAGCAAATTAAACTCAGACTTGTTGCTTAGCAAAGATTTTGAAGAACTTTTTTTAATCAATTTAATGGCCTCAAGTTACCTCATCCGATTTCAGGATACGAGCAGAGCAGCTAAGTACTTTAACCAGAATGAGGACCTGTTTAAGCAGCTAAAACCAGAAGAATGTGGACAGGCAATTATGAAGACAATGAGTCACAATGCTAATTCTCACGGATTCTTGTTAATGAATCAAAATAAATTATCTGAGGCTTTGGTGGATTTTCAATTTGCCAATGAAAGAGCCAAGAAAACTGGGGATATGCAATTGCTTGGACTCACATACGGCAATATAGGAGTCATATATTTAAAACAAGAAAAGTGGGATTCTGCGGAGATTTATTTGTTAAAGGATTACAATTTTTCTATTCAATCTGGATTAAACTCAAGTGCTACAAATTCCTTGTTGCAGCTGTCTAAAATTGCCATCAATAGTAAGAACTACGATTTAGCAAGTAAGCGACTAGATATGGCAGAGAAGCTGTTTTTGGTTTCAGATACCACTGGTTATTTATTTGTAAATAGATTTAAATTAGGATTGGCCTTTCAACGTGGCATCATTGCAATGTTCAAAGGGGAAATTCCCACCGCCAAAAGCCAATTTGAAAAAACCACCCAAATTCTCAGTAATATTACAGAATCGGCCCAGAAGCAATTATACATAGCAAAAAATCAGAGATTTAGTATTGAACAAAATTTATCTGATTTAAACGAATTGGAGATGCAATCAAAACGCAACCAAAATATTTTGGGTCTTGCTGGCATTTTGTTTTTAGTCGCCCTCATCTTTATCATTCAGCAATACCGTTTCAATACCACCTTGCAAAAAAAGAATATAGAAATTGCGGATCAAGCAAAGAAATTGGAACATTTAAATACACAAAAGAATAAATTGTTTTCAATTTTAGCACACGATTTAAGAGGACCAATTAGAAACTTTGAATCACTGGTGCAGATGTTAGATGATGGCGATATTGATAAAGAATTATTTCTTGATTCAATCAATAAAATAAAATTTACCCTACCCGCATTAGTAGGCACCCTCGAGAATTTACTTATCTGGGTAAAACATGAAATGGAGAATGGTATTCAATTAAATTCTATAGAAATAAATGCCAATGAATTCATCAAAGAACAAGTGAATCAAGTAATGCCTCTAGCCATCTCCAAAAAAGTAAATTTATGTTTTGTCCTCCAAAATGAACCAAATATCATCTTTCATTCCGATCCATTTTTGCTAAGTGTGGTGGTTAGAAATCTTATCCATAATGCACTTAAGTTTACCCCAACCAACAAAGATATTAGGGTATTGCTTAGTCTTAATGAACTCAAAAATCAGGTAAATATTTCCATTGAAGATCAGGGCATAGGTATTGGTCCCAAAAAGGTGGAGCAATTACTTCATGATGGCGGTATAAACAATCAAACAGCCGGCACAGCGGGCGAAAAAGGCAGCGGCTTGGGACTCAATATCTGCAAAGAATTTATAGCCGCCATGGGTGGTGAGCTTCAAATAAAAAGCGAAATAAACAAAGGAAGCACCTTTACCGTTCTCTTACCCATCAACTCCCTTTAATTCGGTCTGAACCCATGCGCCAATAAAATAGATGTTGTATATTTGAGAATAGAATCATTCAACTTATGCAAACATTCATTGGTAAGCTCATCATTTGTATCGCCTTCCTATTTATCAGTCACAGCGCCTTGGCTCAACGCGATTATTATTACCGAGATTCAACTACCTACAAGGTTTCAGATAAGCTCACCTATATTGCTGGCAAGCGCAATTTGTATGCGAATAAAAATAATGAATTAAGCATGCTCAAGAATTTTTCTGTAATGGGAGATAGTACCATTTATATCAGAGATGTTGATTTTATCAATGAGAAAAATGGATATGTTTTAGTAGGTAGCATGTATATTGGAGGATCTTCAGATTTGTATGTTACGGAAGATGGAGGTAAAAACTTTAAGCTAGATACAAGTTATTACAGTGCATCACAACATAAGAGCATCAATCAAGTTCAATATTTAGACAGCAATACCCTTGTTTTATTTGATGGCTATTATGATTCTGGATTAATTAAATCCCTCGATGGAGGCAGAACTTGGCAGCCTTTGTTTTACAGTTTAATTGCCCATTATTTTCAATTGCACAAATGCCAAAATGGTGTTTGGTATTTAATCGGAATTCCCGGTGATGGCTTTAGTAGCTTCAGTTTCCCCTTGCCCGACAGCCTCTGGCGTAAGAATAAATTCGAATTCATGAGTGGTTGTCACAACGGCGCTCCCTACTGCATCCGAGTATTTAGAAATGGAATTACAGACCGCGCCACAGACTTTATCGCCAAACAAATAGATACCATCAGCAAAATTTGCGGCATCAAAACCACACTGTCCGAACCAAGCCAAGCCAATGAAATCCTCATTTATCCCAACCCCGTTTCCTCAAACACCTGCTGGATAAACAACGCCCTCCATCTAAACTACCAACTCCACGATACCCAAGGAATCCTCCACCAACAAGGAACCATCCCCAGCACCCACCACCCACTCGACCTAAGCCAACTCCCCAAAGGAATATACTTCATCACCCTCGGTAATCATCGTCAAAAGATACTCCTTCAGTAAGCGCAGGTGCTTTTAGCTTTTTAGCAATTTTTTTCTTTGACATATGATAGTTAACCTGTTTTGTTGAAGATAAATCTCAATACTTACCACCACGTCACCTTCGGTCTCACCCTGTAATTACCTTCGTTAAACTATATCCTAATAAATATCACGCCTGGCTTTGATTGCATTATTTGTGTAATGAAAAAATAGTTTATATATTGCTCATACTATGATACCCATCTTACCCAAAACTAACTATTTATGCGGCCTGCGGTGCCACAAGCGGTTTTATCTCAATCGCTTTCACAAAGATTTAGCCAACCCTGAAGAAGAACTAGCACAAGCCATTTTTCAAAGGGGTACCAATATTGGCCTCTTGGCGCATCAAAACAAACTCCTGACCTATGTAAAAAAGGCTAAGCCTAGCATTGATACATTAGAGAGTATTGCGCATTTGTGTAAACAACAAGACCAATTGATAAGTGACAATTATATAAGCCTTCAAATTTGATTGAGATGAAAAACGAAATCATATTATATCAAACAGCTGAATTGTCTGAACACGTTGAAGTAAGACTTGAGGATGAAACAGTTTGGCTAACACAAGCGCAAATGGCAACACTTTTTGGACAAACAAAGCAAAATATAAGCCTACATATTAATAACTGTTTCAGGGAAAAGGAGTTAGCTTTCAATTCAGTTGTCAAGGAATCCTTGACAACTGCTTTAGATGGTAAAAAATATAGCACTAAATTTTACAACTTGGATGTTATTATCTCAGTTGGCTATAGAGTAAAATCTAAGAAAGGAACTAATTTTCGTATTTGGGCCACCAATGTATTAAGAGAATATTTGCTAAAGGGCTATGTGTTCAATCAACGAATGGATAGGATTGAAAATAATTTTGAAAATCTGTCAAAGGAGGTAAATAAAATTTCCTTACAACTCAAAGGACAGGAGTTGCCTAGCCAAGGAGTATTCTTTGATGGTGAAATTTTCGATGCTTATGAGTTTACATCTAGAATAATTCGCACTGCCAAAAAAGAAATAATTTTAATAGACAATTACATAGATGAAAGCACCATTGTGCAGTTGGCAAAAAAAGAAGGAAATGTAAAGGTGCTTTTGCTCACTAAAGTTATCAGCAAGCAACAAGCATTGGATGTAAAAAAAGCCAATGCCCAATACGGCAACTTTGAAATAAAAACGCTACAATCAAGCCACGACCGATTTCTAATTATTGACAAAAAACACCTCTATCATTTGGGAGCATCCTTGAAAGATTTGGGTAAAAAATGGTTTGCTTTTTCTAAAATGGATTCAAGTATTACCAACCTGGTTTTGGACCAAATAAAAAGCATTTAACATGGTAGAACAAATTAAGCAATTCGTAGAAGGTAGATACGCTTTGGCTCTGCAGGCCTATGACCTATACAAACCAATTGTGGCAGAATTTATTGCTAGCAATTGTCAAGACAGCAACAAAATAGAATATACCTTAGATTATATGTTAGAATTGTGTTTTGATGCTCAAATGTTATTGCTCTACCGAAAATTGTGCGCCCATTTATACAGCTTCAACCCCAATGCTGCCCTATTTTATGTAAACGAATATGTAGAAAGATGGGATGAAGAAAAAACTCAATTTGGTAAAGACGTCGGTCTGAACCAATGAGCTCACTTATATCGCCGACAAGCGCAATTTGCTTGCGAATAAGGAGAATACTCGGGCAAATCCTATGCACAAGCATCAAAAGATATGATTGAATACCTCAAGAAAAAATATCCAGGAAAAGGATTTTCTTATTATACCGAAGCATCGGCACAAGAAGATCCTTCGTATAGGTATGCATGCATCATAGAATACTGCAAAAAAATACCCGCATGGGATTGCAGCAAGAAGCCATTATTATTAAATGGCTCAGTTTAAAAAGCACAATCGAATATTTAGGGGAATGGGAAAGGTTATACAATCCAGATATTAATTATACCGAATTCGGTACAATTAAAAATGCTTCGGGTAGCAACAATTTTGTTTTATCAGTAAAGCATTGGATTGAACATACAAATGCAATTGGATTATCTGCAAAAGCTGGCAGATATGGCGGAACCTATGCAAATAAGGATATTGCTTTTCATTTTGGAATGTGGATAAGCCCTAAATTTCAATTACTACTGGTACGAGAATTTCAAAGACTCAAGGCAGATGAAAGCGACCGCCTAAAGTTGGAATGGAACCTACAACGTACTTTAGCCAAAATAAACTATAGGATTCACACAGATGCTATTAAGGAAAATTTGATCCCAATTGCTCTTTCAAAAGAGAAAATTAACTTTGTTTATGCCGATGAGGCTGATTTGTTGAACATGGCTTTATTTGGGATGACTGCCAAGCAATGGTGTGATGATAATCCCAAGAAGGATGGGAATATCAGAGATGCAGCTACCTTGGAGCAGTTGGTAGTACTAAGTAATATGGAAAGCATAAATGCTGTCCTCATTCATCAAGGTTTATCACAAAGTGAACGATTGATACAGTTAAATAAGGTCGCCACTGCACCCCTCGCAATACATAGAAAGTGAAACGCGTGATGCGGTGGTTTTTGTTTTGGAGCTCATACCTAATTACGAGCTTATTCAAAAAATACTCATGATGAGCGACCAAGTAAAAGTTCTTGCTCCTTCAAGCTTACGATTTGATGTTAAGAAACTCCTTTTGGCTACTTTGGAGTTGTATAGGAAGTAAGCTGCTTCTAGCTTCTGGCCTCTGGCTTCTGGCGGGTCTGAATTGTTAGCTATAGCGACTTTTTGTATGTTAGACTTTCTTTGTTTACAATTTTATAAGCTTATAACTCAACACCTGCTCGGCGGCATGGATGTATACGAGATAAACGCCGGCGGCTAGGTCTTTGGTGTTGAGTTGATACATGCCGGGTTTTACCTTGAGGATAGGTGTCTCAATTGCCTTTCCATGCATGTCTAACACTTCAAAGGTGAATTCTTGGTTTGTTGTTTCTAAGATCTCCAAGTTTTGAAGGTCTTTCGCAGGATTAGGATATACTTTTAGGCTGATGATTGCTTGATCTTCCAAGCCAGTAACACCAATGTTTACCGTTATGGAATCGCTTACCGTGCAGCCTGCTCTATTGGCCTGAACCAATAATTTGCCGCTTCCTGGATTGCCCCACATCACTTGAACGGCATTGGTTCCTTGACCAGATATGATATTGCCATTGGTGCCTTTCCAAAAATAATTAATGCCTCCTTCTAGTTGCACAGAATACCCATAGGTTGATAAATCAAAAACGTCTTTTTTACCTATAATATTGATCGGTTCAGGAAAAGCAATTTTTGTTATTTGCTTTGACCCAAGTCCGCTGCAATTAGTGCTGGTATTAGAATCTAAGAGGATAATAGTGCCCAATCCAGCATTGCTCCATTTAACTTCTATGCTATTGGTAGATTGTCCGGCATTGATAATTCCTCCTGTTACTTGCCAATTGTAAGTCCTATTTAAATTAGCCGTTGTGCTATAGAATTCTGGTGCATTTTCGCAGATTGAATCCTTGCCCGTTATGATAGGGGTTGGTTTGTTGTTCACCGTTAAAAACAAGGTATCACTGCTGGTTTTACATCCACTGAATTTAATGCTGTCTATTACCATTAATTTGGCCTGACCCACCACGCTAGATTTAATACTTAAGCTCGAACTTCCTTGTCCACTTAGGATTTGTCCGGCACTTAAATTCCATAGGCTTACCTTGCCTGTATCTGATGCTATGGCATATACATAATTTGAGTTTTCGCAGAGGTTGTTGGTTCCATTAATTATTGGTTTTGCTGGGTTGGGATAGATGTTTACGCTATACTCATTGCTCAATGTTTTACAACCTGTTGTGGTATTGCTATCCAAAACCGTAAGGGTTCCTAAGCCTGCATTGTTCCATGCGATATCTATGCCACTGGCGCTGCCAGTTCCATTTATTGCTCCTCCCACAACATTCCATATATAATATCTTCCATTGTTCGAGGGTGTTTGATACGTAGCCATTCCGTTGGCACAAATATTCATTTTGCCACTGATGACCGGTGATGGATTGACATTGATGGCAACAAGCTTTTCAAATAAATTGGTGCAACCGGTAGTGGTTACACTATCTCTTAATTGAACCGCGGCCGAACTTCCTGAGCCCCATTTAACCCTTATGGTATCGCTGTTAGCGCTGCCTAGGATCAGACCGTCTATAATACTCCATTGCCTATAATTTAAGCTATTTGCGTTGGTAAAATAGGTTTTAATATCATTGGCGCATACTGCTAAGGGACCACTAATGCTAATAATGGGTTGGGGATTCACAAAAACTGATTTACTCACGGTGGCCTTACATCCTGTTGCCAATACACTGTCTTTTAAGGTAAGCGTTGTTAAGCCAGCATTCATCCAACCTGCTTGCAATTTGTGGGTGTTTTGTCCATTGTAAATATAGCCGCCTGCCACTGTCCAGGTATACTTTCTGCCGCTATTAGAATCCACGGTATATTCACCAATTGAGTTGGCACAAACACTGTCTAATCCGCTAATGCTTGGATTGGGTACCAAATTTTTGGTAACGTTATAGGGTAGGGAACTTGTTTTGCAATTGTTGCTAATATTTGAATCCAATAAAATTAAACTACCCGATCCAGCTCCGCCCCAAAGGGCACTGATGCCACTGGTATTTTGTCCGGCACTAATGCTTCCTCCATTGATGGTCCATTTGTAGGAACGTCCCGAAGTAAAGGAGGTAACATAGGTTCCACTTGTGTTTTCACAAATGCTGGTCGGACCCGTAATTACAGGTACTGCAGGACTTTGTTTATGGCTGATGCTTAAGTTGCTGCTGGTGGTTTTACAACCTGTTGCGGTAACACTATCTATTGCATTGATATAGGAAGAAGATGTAGTAGTAAAAATGATATTTACTACATTAGAATCAGTAATGCCTTGTATGGTCCCACCATTGGAAAACCATTTGTATTTTCTACCTACATTATAGGGTACAGAATAGGTTTGTATTACTCCGGTACAAACACTGTTTAATCCTGTGATAACAGGTTGTGTAGGTTTTGCATTGATGGTGGTTTGTAAAGGACTGCTAATGGCTTTGCACCCTGTGGTATTAAAGCTATCTATTAATGTGACTGAACCAACTCCAGCTGCTCCCCAATTGACATTCATGGAATTGCTGTTTGCGCCCGAAGTAATGTTTCCGCCTGTTACCATCCATCGGTAGAATCGTCCAGGATTTGTAGGCGCTAAATAATTAGCAACGGTGCTTACACATACCAGAGATAAACCTGTAAAGGTGGGGATATTTGGAACAGGGTTGAGGGTAACATTTTTAACCGGACTCGTGGCCTTGCATCCAAAACCTGCTGCGCTATCTGTAACTACTATGTTTCCCGTGCCTGCACTGTCCCACTGAATGGTAATGGCATTGGTACCCTGACCCGAAATAACAGAACCTCTGGTTACAGCCCAGGTGTAAATTCTTCCAGTAATATTGGTAAGGGAGGCCGATCCTTGCGAAAAGGCACAAGCTGTATTGGCGCTGGTGACAATAGGATTAGGGTTAAATACATTCACAAAATAGTTGGCACTGCTCATCACGCAACCCGTTGCAATAATGCTGTCTCTACAAACAATATTTGCTCCCCCTGTTAAAAAAGAAACGGTAACAGAATCTGTATTTTGGCCAGCTAAAATGGTTCCACCAATGGTGCTGGTCCAAGTGTAAACATGTCCGGGCAAAGCCTGCACCCCAAATTTTGCGCTCGAATTGCTGCACAAGTTTTTAGGTCCGCCCACCACAGGTCTATCCATGGTACAATCAAAAAGTTTAACCAAGAAAGCATCAGAGCCAAAAGACGCACTTGGCTGATGACTGCCTGTTGTTGCAATTGCCATGGTGCTGGTGGTGCTGCCAACAGCATATATTCCACCATTTCTATCAATGGCAGAAACAGTTAAATTGTCTGAATTATTCCCACCATAATATGTTGCATACAATTGTTCACCCAATGGGTTAAACTTAACAATCATGCCATCATAAGTGCCTCCATTAACAAATTGGTGCGCGCCAGGAGTGGCTAATCCAGTTGAGTTGGTAGCGTTGCTAAAAAAAATATTTCCAACAGAATCGCTTACCATACTATTCACGAATTCCCTTCCTGAATTTCCCAAATATGTTCCCCAAAGTCGAACACCATTGCCATTAAACTTCGCTATATAACCATCTTCAAGTCCAGAAAAAGTTGAATCAAAACAATTGGAAGTATGCATATTGTTGGGACTATCTGTTCTTCCTCCCACATAAATATTATTTAAAGAATCGGTACAAATGGGTCCAGCTTCTTCAAAGCTAGAACCACCATAATAGGTGCCCCACATTCTGCCCCCTGTTGGTGAGAATTTTACGATAAAGGCATCAGCAAATCCGCTGGAACCTTTGACTGTCTGGTGCGCTCCCGCGGTAGATATGGCATTGCTGCTTTCGGTAAGCCCCTGTATGTAGGCATTGCCAGTATTGTTGTAACAAACAGAACGTATTAAATCTAATCCTGTACCGCCGTAATAAGTTCCCCATAAGCGCACCCCATTGGCATTAAATTTTGCTACAAAGCCATCCTCATTTCCGCCAAATGCGGTTTGATGCGCACCCGCAGTTGCTATACCTGAAGTACTTACAGTGCTACCTCCAATTACTACCCCACCTAATGGGTCAAGTGCAATGGCTTCTCCAACATCGGATAAACTGCCACCATAATAGGTTCCCCATAATCTAGCTCCATTGGCATTTAGCTTCACCAAAAAGGCATCGGTATTTCCGCCATACGTAGTCTGGTGGGCCCCAACAGTTGCTATTAAGTTATTGGATTCGGTCCTGCCAGAAAAATAAACGATACCAGATTTTTCAACCGCCAATGCGCCCATAAATTCCATTCCTGTACCGCCATAATAAGTTCCCCATAAGCGCACGCCTGCATTGGTAAATTTTACCACAAAACAATCATAGACCCCGTTAGAACTTAAAGTAGTCTGATACGCGCCCGATGTGGCTATGGCGCCTGTGCTGCTGGTATAACCACCCATGTAAATATTTCCCAAACTATCTAAGCCACCCGTATACCCAGAATCCTCATTCATATCTCCATAATAGGTTCCCCAAATGCGCTTAGAATACGGGTCAATCACCAAGGTGTTGTTTGCATGAGATTCTTTGGTAGCAAATCCATATTCATTTTCTCCAATTTTCTCATAATACACCAGCGATTTTTTGCCCGTTTCTAGCTCATAACTTTCTGGAATACTCTCTTCCAATTTGTCAGATTTTAAAGCAATGCTTATTCTACCATCGATAAGCGCTGTAGAAACCGCCCCATGGTATTTGAGTTTAATCAAACCCATATCCGCCCCAGGATGCAAAATAAAATTATACTTCACAGCCTTGTTTCCATTAGTTTGAGAAACAAATTCCAAATCAATGCCAGGGTATATGTTTAGGTAAGTTATATTTTCATAAGAATAAACTTCTGTCGCCTCATCGCCCGTAGTGCCAGTTGTGTAGTAGTTTATATAATCGCTAGATTTCCCTTCCTCAATCATTTTAGGGTTTCGGTTCGAACCAATTAATTCTACATCAATCCTGTGGAACTTTAAGTTGTAGGGTTTTTCTTGAGGCTTGTTTCTGGAGGCTATATTGTTTTTATGAGTGGTGCTTTTAGGGGCATTGGCCTCAGAAATATATTCTTTGGTGTAAGTGTCATAACTAAATCCATGTGATGTTAAATGTAGGTTCAGACCGTTTAAAGCTAGGCTGTATTTTACCTCTTTGTTGGGTTCATTGAATTGGTTGTGAACCTGACCTTTGTTCTCCACAAAGCCATTGCTGGCTTTACCTAATTTTTTGTTGTTTACCTCTAGGCAGTTGGCCTTGGGAAGGTTTATGAGGGTAAGTATTGGAAGCAGGTAGAAGAGAATTTTTTTCATGAGAATGGAATTGTAAACAATACTAATTCTTTATTCTCTGGAAAGCAATTTTATTGGATGAGTGGAGGGGGGAGGTAAGGCGTATTCGATGTAAAAGGCAAAAGAGAATGCTCTGCGCATTTATTTTTCAAATGTGTCTTAACTTTTCTTATGCTTGCTTACTATCCTCCAAAGGTCTTGGGCGGTTTGGTAGTGTAGATTGGCTTTTTGGGCTAGGGTTTGTAAATCTGGTTCCTCACCAGCATTTGCATAAGGTAAAAGTATTTGTAAAAAGCCATTTATTTCATCCATTTGTTTCTTGTCTCGACTTGGAATATCTTTTGAAAACAAATCCTCATAGGGAATTAAGTCGATGGTTTTGTTTAGAATCTTTTCGGCGCAGGTTTTCATTGGTAAGGAAACGACCACATCCGCCAAGTTTTCTATGGGTAAATGTTGTAAGGCTTTGCTTAGGGCATCAAATCCATGGGCTGTAAGCGAAGTGCGCATGAGTAGTTTTTGGGATTCATCGTAATAGGCAACTGCACAATGCGGCGCATCCGAAAGTTCGCTTAAGTTAAGTTGGTACACCTCTTTGTTCCAAGCAATATTAAACTTGTCTTTTAATGATTCGGTATTTAATGCATCTACATGGTCAATAGCTTGGTGAAGGAGTATTTCTTCGCCTGCTTGAGAACTATTTACCCTAGGTAAATTTGCACCACTTAGCAGCATCGAAAAGGGTATCGGATTTTTTTCTAACTCTTCAATTAACTCTTCATCGCTTGCTATATCTGGATTAAGCTCGGTAGCAAAAAAGAAAATATCATCTTCATTAAATCCATTATAACCTGTAATTGGACCAAAGGTTGCCCAGCAATCGCCATTAAATGCGGTTAAGTTAAACCAGAGAATCGGATTTTGAGTTTCAAATGTGAGGGTAGTTCCGGGCGAATACAATAAAAACTCCTCTTCTCTAAATACATCATACATCTCATAAAAATCGGGAGCTGGATTGCTTGTAATCACAGAGAATCTGTATTTCCAAGCTGATTTAGATTGCTCTTCTAGATAGGCATATTCAGTTGGTATCAGATTTTTAACAGCCGAATGATTTAGGTACTTTTTTATGAGTCCGTTTTCTTTAAAAACCTTGTGAGTGATGTATTGGGCAATTAATTTGTTAGTTGTTTCTTGCCCGATTTTTTCAGTAATCTCTTTGTATTTTTTTACCTGACCCAAAATAATTTGATGCAGTTTGTCTTTATCCGCCGCATAATACATAATAAATTCATCTACCACCGTAGCGGCTATTTTTGAACTATTCTTACAGGTTTGCTTAATGCTTTCGTAGTTGCGCATGGTTTTAAATGAAATGGTTGGGGAAAGTAGTTTAATTCTATAAAATAACTGGGGGCGAGGTTGTTTTTTCTGCTTGGTGAATTGCGCTCAATATTCATATTTACAAACTAAATGCGCCTGATTATTTTGTTTTGCGCTAAATAATCGTATAACTTGCACGAATTAATAATAATTGCACAACATAAATTAATAATAATTGCACAACACGGATTAATAACAATCGAACTACATCAATCAATAGAAATAATACAAAAGTAAATGGCGACCCCAGGAGAAAAATTGGCAGAATCCTTAGAAATGTTGAAAGTGCTTCAGGATAAAGGAATTGTAGGTATTAAAACATCTGACCTAACAAGGGTTCATAGGCAAAGACTATTGAAGAATGGATTTATAAGAGAAGTCTTAAAGGGTTGGTATATATCCGCACCCCCTGAAGAGCCACAAGGTGATAGTACATCATGGTATGTATCATTTTGGGGGTTCTGTTCGAGGTATCTTAAAGATCGTTATGGTGATGACTATTGTGTTTCTGCTGAACAATCAATGATTTTGAATTCAGGTAATTATTCGGTGCCTAACCAATTGATCATAAAAAGCTCAAATGGTAACAATTTGCCAACAAAGTTACTTTTTGGCACCTCCTTGTTTGCGATGAAGTCACCGCTTCCAAATATGGTAGAGGTGGAGAATTGGAAGGGCATTAGGGTGATGAATTTACCTTCATCAATTATTCATAGTTCTCCTTCCTTTTTCTCATCGCAATCAACTGATGGGCGCACGGCCCTCTTGATGATCAAAGATGCTTCTGAATTACTTGGGATTCTTTTAGATCGTGGACATTCCAAAATTGCCGGAAGATTAGCCGGTGCTTATCGAAATTTAGGCCAAAATAAAATTGCTGATACCATTCTTAAGACGATGAAGGCAGCAGGGTATGACGTTAGAGAAATTGATCCCTTTGAAGATGCATCTCCAATTAAATTTAGTAGCAGGGAAAAATCACCTTATGTAAATCGAATAAAACTAATGTGGTATGAAATGAGGAAAACTATTATTGACGTTTTTCCAAAAGAACCAGGTCTTCCCATTGATAAAGAAAAATTCCTACGGGAAATAGAAGAGCTTTATACCACAGATGCCTACCATTCCTTATCAATTGAAAAATATACCGTAACACCTGAATTGATTGAAAGGGTAAGATTGGGGGATTGGAATATTGAAAGGAATGAAGCAGATAAAAAGCAAAAAGACGCCATGGCTGCCCGTGGCTATTGGCAAGCTTTTAAGTCAGTAAAAGAGAGTATCCGTAAAATTATAAATGGAGAAAATGGAGGAAAGGTTGCAGATGCTGACCACGGTGATTGGTATCGTGAATTATTTGGACCAAGTGTTACTGTGGGATTATTAAGGCCGTCAGATTTGGCAGGATATCGGAACAATCAAGTTTATATCAGCCAATCTAAACATACCCCTGTTAATAAAGATGCTGTGCGGGATGTAATGCCTGTATTATTTGAACTCTTAGAAATGGAAGAACATGCAGGAGTGCGGGCTGTTTTGGGGCATTTTATTTTTGTCTATACACATCCCTATATGGATGGAAATGGACGCATTGGTCGCTTTCTAATGAATGCAATGCTCACTTCAGGTGGATATCCGTGGACAGTTATCCCTGTTGAAGAAAGAAATAGATATATGAATGCTTTAGAAAGTGCAAGTGTAGATCACGATATAAAACCATTTGCAGAATTTGTTGCATGGTTGGTTGGAGCAGGTTTAAATGGAAAACCAATAGCAATATTGAAAAAATAATTTGTGGGTCCCGCTTCTCTAGCAAGTGCATCTAGGTCAGGTTCCATTTTTTCATTAAAACAAGGAATCGCTAGACAAAGTGGCTAAAGTCGTGACGTTTTTTGCTTTTTTTGTCCGACGTCACGATTTGCTAACTAAACTTGTTGTTTTAGGGGATTACTGCGTGATCCCGGGTGGGGGGCTTCAAAAAGAAAAACAAGCCTAGCATCTTTCATGCATCTAGGCGGAGTTTCTCCGCCGAAGCTCACCGAAGCTTAGGGGCACAAAAAAACCGACCAGAAAAAATCTGATCGGTTCTTCAAAAGGCTCACCTACGCTAAAGCTTCGGTGAGCGAAGGCGGAGAAAGAGGATTATGAACC
>JBILVK010000003.1:0-77388 GCA_044370475.1 Bacteroidia bacterium | reverse complement strand
CAATCTGTCTGCGGAGAGTGAGGGATTCGAACCCCCGGACCTGTAACAGTCAACAGTTTTCAAGACTGCCGCATTCGACCACTCTGCCAACTCTCCACTGCGAAAATAGGATTCTGCCGCGTTTCTACAAAATTTTAAAATAAAAAATCCCCGCAAACTGAGGTTTACGGGGATTTTCTCTTGAGAATCAGTCTCCTTATTCTACAATTATTTTATGCGTTAGGCTAGAATTTCCTACTTTCATATTCACTAAGTAGATGCCAGAACCTAAATTAAATTGATTTTTCTCGATTTCTATACTCTTAGCTCCCGCATTTTGAACGCCAGAATAAACCAATCCTAAATCCCTACCTGCAATATCCATCATCCTTATCTCCACGTTTTCTGTGCCAGATAATTGGTAAGTTAATTGAGTGCTAACGTTAAATGGATTTGGTTGCGCCTTCAATTGCAATGAATTCGCTAATTCGTTTTGGTTCAGACCAGTGGTTAAACCAACATTTACATTGTCTAAATAGAAGTTGTTTCCTCCAGCATACTTAAACTCAATCTTAAACCTTACGTTGTTGCTTGTAGGAATCTTAGCTCCTGTTAAGTTAACTGTCTTCCACTTGGTTTGATCTGCTGGCACAAAATCAATGGTAAATGGCAATACCGCCGCAGCTCCTGTTCCAATGGTAGAAATTCCAGTAGCATCGTTAATGGTTTCTCTCAATATCCATGTTTTACCACAATCGATAGAGGTATACACTTTTAATTCTTCCTTGGTATTTCCTCCACCTACATTAGAAGATAATGTACCTTGTGCAAAGGCATAGTTAAATTTAAAATAACCACTGGTGCTGGTCGACATGTCAAAGGCCGGTGAGATCAATGAGCTAATACTGCCCACAGAATTGTTAATATTAAATGGATCCATATCGTAACGCATAGATACATTTTGATTGTATGAAATACCATAACGCTTAAACTTGTTAAACTCATTCTCGTAAGTAAATACCCAACCTTTTTCTTCGTAGTTGTTTTGGTACCACCAATCAGCTGTATAATATCCGGCTGGCAATGAACTGCCCGCAGGTAATACATTCACATAATCAGTTAAGGTAGACGTGTTGGTTCCGTTTGCATTAGTTACTTTTAAGGTAACATCGTAGTTTCCTGCTACGTCGTACTGAATTTGCGGAGGAGTCTTGCCAGTAAAGGTCGCTGGTGATCCACCTTCAAATGTCCACTCATATGAGCTAATGGTTCCTCTATAAGAATAATCCAAAAACTGAACTTTGTTTCCTGCACAAACAGTTTTAGCTTGTGTATTAAATGCTGCAATAGGCTCGCAAGTGGTTGGACCAGTTTCTAAAACACCTGTTCTTTCCAAGTTTTCTGGTTGCCATAATGTAACTCTTATTTGGTCTAATACCTTATGCATACGCGCTTTTTGCTCTAAGGTAAACATGTTACTAGAACAAACACCCGTAAAGTAATCCATATAAGCTTCTTGCATATCTGGTACATCTGGCTTCTCTGTAGAACAAGTATTAAAGCTCTTATTATTACATTTGTTGCGCAATGGCTCAGAAGTGGTTGGATTAAAATAAGTAGGAGGGGTATCTAATACACCATCACCATCTAAACCACAACTATCAGATGAAATCTGAAAGGGATGATATAAGCCAAACCAATGCCCAGCCTCATGCGTAACCGTTGCATCATTGGTTCCAAAATAAGATGCCATAACCATGATACCATCGGTAGATGCACCACCACCAAATCCAAAAGGAAACTGCGCATAACCAGCAATACCAATGGTATTACCTTTGTTAATTTGCTTTACAACCCACATGTTAAAATACCTTTTGGTATCCCAAACACTGGTTTTCTTTAACTCATCATTGCCCTTATTTGTTAATGGAGTGTAAATGCGCACAATACCATTGGTACATTTTCCATTAGGGTCTTTCCTCGCCAAACGAAACTCAATTTCTGAATCCGCTGCCAAGTTTTTATAATCATAATAATGAGTGTCGCCAGTTGAAGTGATAAACATGCCACTTCTTCTGTAAATACTATCCGCATTGGTATTTCTGAAACTTCTGTTCAGGTAATTAATCTCAGATTGAATTTGCGCCTCACTAATGTTTTCGCTTCCATTAGAATGAAAAACATGCACCACCACTGGAATAATGTACTTTGGATTTGCCTTTTTTCCTAATCCACTTTTTGTTCTGTAATCGGCCGGGTTATAATTGGCCATTGCAGCACGCATGTTAGATTCAAAGCGATCTTTCGCAATCTTCATTTCTGGATTCGATTTTATTTGCGCTTGCAAATGTTCATCAGTTCCACATGAATGATTTTTTTCCTGAGCAAAACCGCTCATTCCGGCAAGAATAAAGGCGCCAGCTAGTAATAATTTTTTCATATATCTACTCTTTTTTTCTTTTTTTTTCGGTTCGAACCAAGCACTTTTTCACAAATACCAACCGCACCAGCCCATAATTTGGTGAGCAAAATAATATTTTATTTAAATAAGTCAATCCAATATTTAGCAAGGTTGCGTGGATTTATCCTCTTTTTTGCTCCCAGACCTCTAAATCAGTCATTTTTTTGTCATGTATTTTAAACCTAAGCGCCGTATTAACCTTTTGAAAACCATGATTTCCACATGCTCCCGGGTTTATATGAAGCCAATTATGCTTCACATCTTTCATTACCCGCAAAATATGTGAATGTCCGCACACCATAATGTCAATTTTTTGCTTTCCTATCCATTTCTTAAAATTTGGGGCATAATGATCTGGGTATCCACCAATGTGAATCATGAAAACCCAAAGGCCTTCTACCTCAAAATAATTTGTTTCTGGAACTATTTGCCTTATCTCTGTTCCATCTATATTTCCATATACACCACGTAAGGGTTTAAACTGCTCCAAATCCTCCACCAGCGCCTTAGTTCCCCAATCTCCTGCATGCCAAATCTCATCACAATTTGCAAAGAATTCTTTTAAGGCAGGTGGCAAATAACCATGTGTATCACTTAGTATCCCAATTTGTTTCATCGCTATTCGTCTAAATTTTTGTTAGTTTTGAGGCATGAATTTTAGCATAAGCATCATCATCATTGCCGTTACTGCAATTTTAAGCATTCAAGCTTTTAGCAACACACAATTGATGAACAAATTAATTTTTAATCCCTATACCATCAAAAACAGAAATGAATGGATAAGGTTTCTCAGCTCCGGATTTTTACACGCAGATTGGATGCACCTCCTTGTAAATATGTTCGTACTTTTTAGCTTTGGTCCCGTGGTAGAACACTACTATGCTTACTTCTTTGGAAGCGCTTCTATTTGGGTCTATATATTATTGTATTTAAGTAGCATTGTAGCTGCCAATGCAAGCACCTATTACCGTCAGCAAAATAATCCAGGTTATAACGCGCTGGGAGCATCTGGAGCGGTTTCCGCGGTAGTATTTGCTTCTATTTTATTTCAACCTACTGCCAAAATTTACCTCTATGGCATCATTGGAATTCCAGGTTATATTGGTGGAATTTTGTACTTAGTTTACTCGCAATATTCTTCGCAAAAAAACAATGATAATGTAAACCATGAAGCTCACTTATATGGAGCAATTTATGGCATCATTTTTACCCTCGTTTTTAAACCTCAAGTATTTAAATTCTTTCTGAACCAATTCTAAATTATCCCAAAATTTAGAACATAAGGCCAATTCTAAAATACCACGGACTAGTAGCATAAGGATTCTGGTAGTGCAATACATTATATAATACATATACTTGCGCTCCTTGTCCGCCCGTTCCTCCGCCCACAAATAATTGGTTAAACCATTGCCTTTCAGAAATAGTAGGTGTTTTAAATACTTCGTAATTCATAGGAGCCCATTCTGCATGTGCAAAGAAATTTCCTATTAAACCTTGTCTGGCAAATAAAATTGGACCATAAGCCGAGGAGCTATAGGTTTTATTGTTAATTTTTTGTGATTCGTAGATATAAGTGAAGCCCGTTCCCAAGATGGTTTTTGGTTTTACCTTATAACCAACCATGGGCTGAGCCAAAAAATAGCCGTATGTTCCACTAAATCCTCCGCCAACATTTCCTCCGTATGTTAATTTTTCGGGATCAAAGCCAGTTCTTTTACCTTCATATGCTTTTAACTGTTCCTGCTTCTTAGCTTCCTCTTCGTCTAGCTGTTGCAGCTTTCTTTGGGCCTTTGTGTTCAGACCTAAAACAAGAAAGGTGAGTAATAATATGGATAGTTTTTTCATGTTGGGCAAAAATAAATCAATTATATGAATAAAATTCGGTCAAGGTTTTATTAATTCGCACTGCTATTAACGCTAAACAATATGACCAAAGTACATAATTTCTCTGCAGGTCCGGCAATTTTACCCCAATCTGCAATTGATGCCAGTATTTCTGCGCTACAAAATTTTTCTGGAACAGGCTTATCTCTCATCGAGGTTTCGCATAGAAGCAAGGAGTATGAAGCTGTAGTTTCTGAGGCCACTCAATTGGTGAAGGAAATTTTGAATTTAGGCAACGACTATGAGGTAATCTTTTTACAAGGTGGAGCAAGTCTTCAATTTGATATGATTCCTATGAACTTCTTGCCTGCTGGCAAATCTGCTGCTTATGTAAACACAGGTGTTTGGGCAGGTAGAGCCATTAAGGAGGCCAAAATGTTTGGTGAGGTAAATGTATTGGCGTCTGGTGAGGACAAAAACTTCAACTATATTCCAAAGGATTATGCCATTCCAGCAGATGCTGCTTATTACCATTGCACCAGCAACAATACCATTTACGGAACAGAAATGTTTAGCTTTCCTAGCTCACCTGTTCCATTAATATGCGACATGAGTTCTGATATTTTTAGCAGGCCTTTTGATGCTACTCAATTTGATATGATATACGCGGGTGCTCAAAAAAATATGGGTCCTGCAGGTACTACCTTGGTTATTATTAAGAAATCATTCTTAGAGAAAGCCAATGCAAAAGTGCCTACCATGTTAAATTATAAGGTGCATGTTGAGAATGGTAGTATGTACAATACGCCAAGTGTGTTTGCCATCTTTGTATGTATGCATACTTTGCGTTGGATCAAAGAAATTGGCCTAGAGGCCATGGAGGTAAGAAACAAAGCAAAAGCAGATTTATTGTATGCAGAAATAGACCGCAATCCTTTGTTTGTGGGTACAGTTGTAGTAGAAGACCGCAGCCGCATGAATGTAAACTTTGTGCTTACCAACAAAGACCACGAAGAGGCTTTCTTAAAGTTGTGTAAAGACAGAAACTTAAGCGGATTAAAAGGACATCGTTCGGTAGGTGGATTACGTGCTTCTTTATATAATGCATTAGACATAGAAAGTGTACAAGCCCTAGTAGATGCCATGCAAGATTTCGAAAAAAGCAACGCATAGATTAAAAAAAACAGTAGAATAGAAACAGAAAGAGAAACAGAAAGAGCCAGAGGCTCAGCATTCGCTTAAGCTTTGGCAGACAAGCCGGAGGCCAGCTGCCAGAAGCATAACTCTTAACTCTTACCTCATAATTCATAATTAATAACTTTAACTTACGCCAAGGCTTCTGTAAACAAAGTCGGTAAACAAAGCAAAAGCCAAAAGCTAATAGCCAACAGCATAACTAAAAAAAAATGATAAGAATACTAGCAAACGACGGAATCGACTCAAGTGGAAAACTGATTTTAGAATCAGCAGGATTTGAAGTAATCACCCAAAAAATACCACAAGATCAGTTAATGACTGAGCTTAATAACTTCGACGCTATATTGGTTCGATCCGCTACAAAAGTGCGCAAAGAATTAATAGATGCTTGTCCCAACCTTAAGCTCATAGGTCGCGGTGGCGTAGGCATGGATAATATAGACGTTGAACATGCCAAGCAAAAAGGAATTAAGGTAATTAATACTCCTGCCTCTTCTTCTATTAGTGTGGCAGAATTGGTATTTGCCCATTTGTTTTCTGGCATTAGGTTCTTACAACATACCAACCGCATTATGCCATCAGAAGGCAATGCGCGTTTTGCTGAACTCAAGAAAACAGCTTCAAATGCCATAGAACTACAAGGCAAAACCATGGGTATTTATGGCTTTGGTAGAATTGGTCAGGAAGTAGCTAAAATAGCCATCGGATTAGGGATGAAGGTGCTTGCATTTGATCCTTATGTTGACCAAATGGAGTTGGTTTTAAACCTGCCTATGTTGGGTGCCAATTCAAGAATTAAGGTTGCCATAAACACCGTAAGTGAGCAATCTGTGATTACACAAAGTGATTTTATTACTTTCCATATTCCTTTTAACGAAGGTGATAAAGCTCCTATAAATGCTGAAGTTATTGCTAAGATGAAACACGGAGTAGGCTTAGTAAATTGCTCAAGAGGCGGTGTAATTAGTGAAAGCGATTTATTGGCTGCATTAAATAGCGGACAAGTTTCATTTGCTGGTTTAGATGTGTTCGAAAAAGAACCACCTGTAAATATGGATATCTTGCAACATCCACACGTGTCGTTAAGTCCGCACGTAGGAGGTAGCACCAAAGAAGCACAAAACAGAATTAGCATTGAATTGGCAGAAAAAGTGATTGAGTTTTTAAAGAAGTAGTTTCCTTAAAATAAACCCTTATTCATGGCAAAAGTAAAACCATTTGCAGCCCTGCGCCCTTGTAAAGAGCGGGCAGGAGAGGTGAGTGCACCCCCATTTGATGGTGGTTCTAAAGACCAAGCATTGTATGAAGTTACCCATAATCCGGTTTCATATTTGCATGTGGTGAAGCCCTATTTGCACTTTAAAGGTGAGAAGAAGAACCCAGAAAAGCACTTTCCAATTGGCTTAGAATACCTCAAGAAGTTTAGGGAGCAAGGCTTGCTTATTAAAGATGAAGCCCCAGCATTTTATATTTATAGGCTCATCAAAGGGCACCAGGCTTATGCCGGAATTATTGCCATGGCCAGTGTAGATGATTACCTCAATAATAATATCCTAAAGCACGAAAATACGCTCACCGATAAGCAAAACGAAATTGCCGAACACATTAGGTTTTACAACAACTTGGGCAATCCTGTATTGCTTACTTACCCAGATGATCAATCCATAGATTTACTCATTAATCAGTACATTGTAAAACATATTCCAGAGTATAATTTTATTAGTGCCGACCAGGTAAAACATAACCTCTGGGTGGTAACTGAAGAGAAAGATATTGAGCTCCTAGAAACAAGATTTGAGGCCATTCCACAATTGTATATAGCAGACGGACATCATCGCTCTGCTGGGTCGGCAGCATTTTGCGAAATTATGCGCAAAGAAAATCCCGGTTATACAGGCGAAGAAACCTTTAATTTTTTTCCTGTCTGTCTGATCCCATTTAGCAAGTTAAGTATTTTTGAATACCATAGATTGGTGCGCGATAAGTCGGTGGTTGATGCCCCTAATTTCATTGAAGAAATTAAGAAGTATTTTATCAAAATTCCGAGCGGACATTTACCTGTGCAGCCGCTAAACAAAAAGGAGTTTGGCTTGTATTACCATGGCAAAGCTTATCTCTTACAATTAAAACCAGAGATAGAAGAAAGCCTAAGTGGAACCCTTGATAATTTAGATGTAAGCATTGTAGAAGAATACATCTTAAAACGCATCTTTAATATTACAGATAGTAAGACCGATCACCGCTTAAGTTTTATGGATGGCGGTAAGGGAATTGGACACTTGCAAGAGGCCGTAGATAAAGGAGATTTTGATGTGGCTATTACCTTATATCCAACCAGCATAGAAGAGGTAAAAGCAGTGGCAGAGGAGAACTTAATTATGCCGCCAAAATCAACTTGGATTGAACCCAAAATTCGCACGGGCTTAATCATTTTAGACCATGGATAATTTAAGTAGCAAGGAAGAAAAATTACAAGCATTTTCGCGCCTCCTCGATATCATGGATGAGCTGCGTGAGAAATGTCCGTGGGATAAAAAGCAAACCTTGGAAAGCCTCAGGCATCTAACCATAGAGGAGACTTACGAACTTACAGATGCCATCATCAAAAACGACCTCAAAGAGCTTCAAAAAGAACTTGGCGATGTGTTGTTGCATATTGTTTTTTATGCCCGCATCACCAGTGAAATGGGTGAGTACGATATCTCGCATGTGATACATACCTTGTGCGAAAAGTTGATTGTGCGGCACCCACATATTTATGGTGATGTTAAGGTGGAGAATGAACAACAGGTAAAAGAAAACTGGGAACAGATTAAGCTTAAAGAAGGCAATAAATCTGTTCTAAGTGGAGTAACCAAAGGAGCGCCATCTTTGGTGAAGGCACTGCGCATACAAGATAAGGCATCGCAAGTAGGTTTCGATTGGGCGACCAGCGAACAGGTGTGGGGCAAGGTTCATGAGGAGTTGGAAGAGTTGAAAGAGGAGTTGGTTCAGCCCGATAATAAATTAAAATCTGAACAGGAGTTTGGTGATTTATTGTTTGCCTTAATCAATTTAGCACGTAAATCTGGCCTTAATCCAGACGATGCCTTAGAATATACCAACCAAAAGTTTATCACCCGATTTATGTTCATTGAAGAGCGTGCCAAATCTATGGGCAAATTGCTTACCGACATGAGCCTTGAGGAGATGGATGGCATTTGGAACGAAGCTAAATCCAAATAAATTTTCTTGTTTGTTGATTGTAACATTATGCCAAACTTCAAACAAGTTTGGGTATTTGTTGTTGCATATTTAAAAGCTAGCAAAAGCAAATTAATAAGGCTGAAAAAACAAATGAAAATAAGGGGCTAAAAAGGCAAAAATAACTCAAAGCTTAGGAGAATGATTTTTGAGATTCTGCGCCCATTTTTAGCAGAATTTAAGGTCAAAAAACCAGGCCAAAACGCAAGAAAATGACAATACATAAACATTTTCTAACATTTCTTGCTTTTTTATACTTGTAATGAACTCTATTTCATTGAGTTAAAATTGTTGAAAGAAATTACATTTTTTTCTGACTAAAATCAGCTTCCATTAAGGGTAAAAATCTATTTTTGCGTGGCTTTATTATATAATATTATGTCTACAAGCGTTGATTATTTCGCCATTTTTATGCAGTTCTTAGTAGCTGTAGGTTTTGTGGTTTTTGCCATCGTTGTTTCGCATATGGTTGGACCAAAACGAAAGACAAGTGACAAGCTCGATGTGTTTGAGTGTGGAATTGAGCCGCAGGGAAATGCGCGTATGCCATTTTCTATTCGTTATTTTTTAACTGCCATTTTGTTTGTGATGTTTGATGTGGAGGTAATCTTCATGTATCCATGGGCAGTTAATTTTAAAGCATTGGGTCCATTAGGATTCTATGAAATGTTGATATTTATAAGCACCTTATTATTGGGATTTTTCTACATCCTAAAAAAGGGCGCTTTAAAGTGGGAGTAATTTTGAAACCAATAAAATCTAAAGTTTTTTTATGTCGTCTGTAAAAATCACACAAGCACCTCCAGGCCTAGAAGGGCAGGGTTTTTTTGCTACAAGTCTTGATAAAGCAATAGGTTTAGCACGCGCCAATTCAATTTGGCCTTTGCCCTTTGCCACATCATGTTGTGGCATTGAGTTTATGGCTACCATGGCATCTAATTACGATTTAGCGCGCTTTGGTTCAGAACGAATTTCTTTCTCTCCACGCCAAGCAGATTTGTTAATGGTAACGGGAACAATTTCTAAGAAAATGGGTCCGGTTTTAAGACAAGTTTATTTGCAAATGGCCGAACCAAGATGGGTTATCGCTGTAGGTGCTTGCGCATCTAGCGGTGGTATTTTTGATACCTACTCTGTATTGCAAGGCATAGATAAAGTAATTCCTGTAGATGTTTATGTTCCTGGCTGTCCGCCACGTCCAGAACAAATTATAGATGGTATCATTAAGATACAAGAGTTGGTAAAAACAGAAGCATTAACACGCAGGGAGTCTCCAGAATACAAAGCATTAATGGCCAGTTACGGTATACAATAATGAGCGAAGTAAACAATGCATATTTGCTGAAAGAATTGCAGGAACAATTTGCAGCATCCATCTATTCGGTGGAAGAGCCATATGGCATGTTAACCATTGAGCTAGATAGAAAAGACATAGTTCCTATGTTTGAATATTTAATCAATCATCCTGTTTTAAAGTTTAATTTTTTAACAGATGTATGTGGGGCACATTTTCCTAACAACCCAGGCAAGGAGCTTTCTACCATTTACCATTTACACAGTTTTACCCAGAACATTAGGCTTAGAATTAAATGTTATATGCCTCTGTCTGATCCAAAAATAGATACGGTAAGTGCTCTGTTTAATGGCGCAAATTGGCAAGAAAGAGAAACCTTCGATTTCTTTGGAATTGAGTTTGTGGGTCACCCCAACCTCAAACGCATATTAAATGTAGAGGAAATGGAATACTTCCCAATGAGGAAAGAATATCCTTTAGAAGACCAAACAAGAACAGACAAAGACGATACTTATTTTGGAAGGTAACAGCATGGAAAATACGATAAGTCAATACGATCACAAAACAGAATATACCAAGCTAAACCTAGGGCCAACACACCCAGCAACGCATGGTATCTTTCAAAATATTCTTACCATGGATGGTGAGATTATTGTGGATACAGAGCAAACTTGCGGATACATTCACCGTGCTTTTGAAAAGATTGCCGAACACCGTCCGTTCTACCAAATAACACCATTAACCGATAGGTTAAACTATTGCTCTTCTCCTATTAATAATATGGGATGGCATATGACAGTTGAGAAACTTTTAGGGGTTAAAACACCTAAAAGGGTAGATTATATGCGCATCATCATTATGGAACTTGCGCGTATATCAGACCATTTGGTATGTAACTCTGTAATTGGAGTGGACATTGGTGCCTTAACAGGATTTACTTACGTGTTTCAATGGCGCGAAAAAATCTATGATATTTTTGAAGAAGTTTGTGGTGCACGTTTAACTACCAATATCGGAAGAATTGGCGGAATGGAACGTGATTTCTCACCAGCTTGTTTCCAAAAAATTAGGGAGTTTTTAAAAGAGTTTCCACGTGTGTTAAATGAGTTTACCGACTTATTAGAACGCAACCGTATTTTTATGGATAGAACCATAGGAACCGGACCAATAAGCACAGAGCGTGCCTTGAATTATGGATTTACGGGTCCAAACCTTAGGGCTACGGGCTTAGATTACGATGTACGTGTAATGAGTCCGTATTGCAGTTATGAAGATTTTGATTTTATCATTCCTGTAGGGATTAATGGCGATACCTTCGATCGTTTTATGGTTCGTCAGCAAGAAATGTGGGAGAGCCATAAAATCATTACCCAAGCCTTAGAAAACTTGCCTGAAGGTAAATTCTTTGCAGAGGTTCCTGAGTTTTACTTGCCTCCAAAACAAGAAGTTTACAATAACATGGAAGCATTAATCTGGCACTTTAAAATTGTAATGGGAGAGGGAGATGTTCCAGTAGGAGAGGTTTACCATTCGGTTGAAGGTGGCAATGGAGAATTGGGTTTCTATTTGGTAAGTGATGGCGGTAGGGCTGCATACAGATTGCATTTCCGCCGACCAAGTTTTATTTATTACCAAGGTTACCCAGAGATGATCAAAGGCTCAACCCTAAGTGATGCCATTGTAACGATGAGTAGCATGAATGTAATTGCTGGAGAGCTAGATGCTTAGTAGTCCATGGTCCATAGACCATAGTAAGAAAAAAGGCCCAGTTGCACAGATTAAAAAATGAAGAATAGTATAAGCCAATAGCCAACAGCTAACAGCTAACAGCTAACAGCTAAAGACCAAAGACCAAAGACCAAAAGATGAGTGATATAAAATTCAGTGATGATACATTAGCAGTTGCCAATAAAATCATTGCGCGTTACCCAGAAGGAAAGCAGAAATCTGCTTTGATTCCTTTATTGCATTTGGCTCAAGCCGAATTCGATGGATGGTTAAGTCCGGCTGCAATGGACTATGTAGCTTCTTTGTTAAAAATTCAGTCGATAGAAGTATACGAGGTGGCATCATTTTATTCTATGTTTAACCTTAAGCCTGTAGGCAAGTGTTTAATAGAAGTTTGCAGAACCAGCAGTTGTTGGTTACGCGGGGCAAATGAGGTAATAGAGCATATAGAAAAGAAATTAGGCATAAAAGAGGGTGAAACTACTGCCGATGGCATGTTTACCCTAAAAACTGTAGAGTGCCTTGGAAGCTGTGGTACCGCGCCTATGATGATGATTGGTGCTCAGTATCATGAGAACCTCACCCACGATAAGGTTGATACCATTTTGGATCAATGTAAAGGGGAGGGAAGTAGAAAAACGTATTTAGATAATGTAGTGGTAGATAAATATTAATCCCATGGGCAAAAAGATATTATTAGCGCACGATCATGTGCCCGGCATTCAAGGGTATGAAGTTTACCGTAATAACGGAGGATATGCCTCGGTAGAAAAAGCCATCAAGACCATGAGTTGTGAGGCTTTGGTTGAAGAAGTAAAAAAATCGGGTTTAAGAGGCCGTGGGGGCGCAGGGTTCCCTACCGGAATGAAATGGAGCTTCTTAGCAAAACCAGAGGGTGTTCCTCGTTACTTGGTATGCAATGCAGATGAAAGCGAGCCGGGTACTTTTAAAGATAGGTATTTAATGTCGCGCATTCCACATATATTGATTGAAGGAATGATAGCATCTAGCTTTGCTTTGGGTGTTAACACTGCCTATATATACATCCGTGGTGAGTATTATTATATAGCCAATATCCTTGAGAAAGCCATTGCCGAAGCTTATGCCAATGGTTGGTTGGGTAAAAATATCCTTGGTTCAGGCTATAACTTGGATTTATTTGTACATATAGGTGCAGGTGCTTATATCTGTGGCGAGGAAACAGCTTTGTTAGAAAGTTTGGAGGGCAAACGTGGTAACCCACGCATAAAGCCACCATTCCCAGCTATCGCTGGTTTATATGGTTGTCCAACCGTTGTAAATAACGTTGAAACCTTGGCTGCTGTTCCATTTATTGTGAACAATGGAGGTGATGCATATGCTCAGATAGGCATTGGAAAATCTGCTGGAACTAAGTTGATTTCGGCATCTGGACATATCAATAAGCCGGGTGTTTACGAGATTGAGATGGGCATTACGGTAGAAGATTTTATTTATAGCGACGAGTATTGTGGTGGTATTTTACATGGCAAGAAACTAAAGGCTGTAGTGGCTGGAGGTTCTTCAGTGCCTATTTTGCCTGCCGATAAAATATTGACTTTGGCCAATGGCGAAAAGCGCTTAATGTCTTACGAAAGTTTGGCAGATGGCGGTTTTGGTGGTGGTACCATGTTGGGTTCTGGCGGATTTATTGTGATGGATGAGACTACCAGCATTGTAGAAAATCTATTCACTTTTGCCCGTTTTTACCACCATGAAAGCTGCGGACAATGTTCGCCTTGCCGTGAAGGAACAGCATGGATGGAGAAATTGTTGCACAAGATGATGGACGGACATGGCACTATGGAAGACATTGATTTGTTGTGGGAGATTCAAGCAAAAATTGAAGGCAATACCATTTGTCCACTAGGTGATGCAGCTGCATGGCCTGTGGCTAGTGCTATACGCCACTTCCGCCCAGAGTTTGAAGCCTACGTAAGTAATCCAAACAACGTTAAAAAAGTAAGACATTACGATAACGTTTATCAAGTAACACCTGCCAATTAGTAGCAAATGAATTTTATCAATCAACATAAAAAGGAAATCTCAAACATATGCCAACAGCATCATGTAAAAGAGCTATTTGCTTTTGGAAGTGTGGTTGATTCAAATAAGTTTAATAAAGAAAGCGACGTAGATTTAATTGTTAAATTCAATGAAAATATTCCAGTTGAATCTTATGCCGACCTTTATTTTGATTTAGCAGATAACCTTGAATTGCTTTTAAATAGGAAAGTTGATTTGATGGTTAAAAAAGTGATAACTAATAAATTTTTAAACGAGAATATAGAGGAGACAAAAAAGCTAATTTATGAAGCCTAAAGTAGCCGTTTTACTTGCAGATATGCTCGAATCAGCACTGTCTATTAAAGAGTATACTTCAGGAATAAAAATGTATAATGATTTTATTGCCAGGAAAATAGTTTTGAGGGCTGTAGAAAAGGAGTTGGAGATTATTGCTGAGGCATTAATTAAAATAGAAAAGGAGAATTATACATTAAACATTTCTGCAAAAAGGCAAATAATTGGATTAAGAAATAGGATAGTACATGATTACTCAAATACAAATTATGAAATTATTTGGGGTGTTGTGTATAATCATTTGGATGTATTGATTTTAGAGATTAAATCGGAGATATCAAAGTTTGAGTAGCGCTTCAATGTGATTATAAAAGATTTGATTAAAAATAAAAGAATTTTTCGACAAAGAGGAATAATATGATATGGCAAAAGTAACGATAGACGGCAGAACAATTGAGGTACCAGATGGCACCACAATTCTTCAAGCAGCAAGAATGATTGGTCCGGAGGTAGCTCCCCCAACCATGTGCTATTACAGCAAGCTAAAAACCAGCGGTGGTTATTGCCGCACTTGTTTGGTTGAGGTAACCAAAGGCTCCGAGAAAGATCCGCGTCCAATGCCAAAGTTGGTGGCTTCTTGCCGAACCAATGTAATGGATGGAATGGAAGTTGGAAACAACACCTCGGCCAAAGTTACTGAGGCAAGAAAAGGTGTGGTTGAATTTTTGCTTTTGAACCATCCATTAGATTGCCCTATTTGCGATCAAGCAGGCGAATGCCATTTGCAAGATTTATCTTATGAGCACGGCTCAAGCAAAACTCGCACAGATTTTGAACGCAGAACTTTTGATAAAATAAACATTGGCGATAAAATTCAATTACACATGACGCGTTGCATCCTTTGCTACCGCTGTGTAAAAGTAGCCAATCAAATTACTGATGGCAGGGTGCATGGTGTAATTAACCGTGGCGATCATTCTGAAATCTCTACCTATGTAGAGCAGGCAGTTGACAATGATTTCTCTGGTAATGTAATTGATGTTTGTCCAGTTGGTGCCTTAACCGATAAGACTTTTAGGTTTAAGAGCAGGGTTTGGTTTACCAAACCTATGACGGCCCATAGAGATTGTGAGAAGTGCAGCGGCAAGGTAAACTTGTGGTATAAAGGTGAGGAGGTATTGCGTGTTACGGGTAGAAAAGATCAGTGGGGTGAGGTTGAAGAATTTATTTGTAATACATGTAGGTTCGACAAGAAAAAAACTGCAGATTGGACCATAGAAGCGCCTACACCTGTTCACAGGCATTCTGTTATATCTGCTAACCATTACGAGGTATTTAAAAAGCCAAATGAGTTTAAATTGAACGATGTAAAACCTATGGCAATTGAAAAAGGAGAGCAATCATGAGTATACTTATATTTAAAGCCATATTAGTGCTTTTTGTGTTTGTGGCTAGTTTGGGTATTGCAGCCTATAGCACCTACGCAGAGCGTAAAGTAGCCGCCTTCTTACAAGACCGTATTGGTCCAGATAGAGCGGGTCCTTTTGGTTTGTTGCAGCCTATTGCAGATGGAACCAAGATGTTCTTAAAGGAAGAAATTATTCCGAATGTTTCTGATAAATTGTTGTTTATTCTGGCACCAAGTATGTTTATGGTGACAGCCTTAATGACTTCTGCAGTTATTCCTTGGGGAATGCCAATGGAGTTTGGAGGTGTTACCTATGTATTGCAAATTGCCGATGTAAATATTGGTATCTTGTATGTGATGGGCGTGCTTTCTTTGGGCGTTTATGGCATTATGATTGGTGGCTGGTCGTCTAATAACAAATACGCTTTATTGGGTGCCATTCGTGCCAGCAGTCAGATGATTTCTTATGAATTGGCCATGGGTATGAGTGTAGTGGCGGTATTGCTTATGACAGATGGTTCTTTAAGCTTAAATGCCATTGTAGAGGGACAAAAAGGATTGAATTGGAATATGTTCTACCAGCCTGTTGCTTTTATTATTTTCTTGGTTTGTTCTTTTGCCGAAGCCAACCGTACTCCTTTTGATTTACCTGAATCTGAGTCGGAACTAATTGGTGGTTTTCATACCGAGTATTCTTCCATGAAGCTTGGTTTGTATTTGTTTGGTGAGTACATCAATATGTTTATTTCTTCTGCTATTATTTCTTGCTTGTTCTTAGGTGGATATAACTTCCCTGGATTAGAGTATTTGGGAACTATCTTACCTGGAAATTTGGTGAGCTTAATAAGTGTAGGCGTTTTATTCTCTAAAATATTCTTCTTTATATTCTTCTTTATGTGGGTGCGTTGGACGATCCCGAGATTCCGTTACGACCAATTGATGCGCTTGGGATGGCAAGTATTAATGCCATTGGCCATTATCAATGTTTTGGTAACCGGTGCGATTTTAACTTTTTTTGGAAATTAATAATTAGGACTAAGCAGTAATGACACAATTAACCAATAGATCTAAAGTAGTTTCTAAGCCAGAGATGACCTTTGCAGAAAAGTTATACTTGCCTGCAATTTTGGGCGGACTTAGAATTACAATAAAGCATTTGTTTAAGAAAAAGGCTACTTTAAAATATCCTGAAGTAACCCGCGAGTTTGCGCCTGTATACCGTGGTATGCATGTATTGAAGCGCGATGAGCAAGGAAGGGAAAATTGTACCGCCTGCGGATTATGCGCAGTATCTTGTCCGGCCGAAGCCATTACTATGGATGCAGCTGAGCGCAAGAAAGGGGAGGAGCATTTGTACCGCGAAGAGAAGTATGCAGCCAAATATGAAATTAACATGTTGCGTTGCATTTTCTGTGGATTGTGCGAAGAAGCTTGTCCAAAAGATGCCATTTACCTTACCGATAGAATTGTTCCTTCTGAGTTCTCCCGCGGAGAATTTGTGTTTGGAAAAGATATGTTGGTGGAGAAGGTTGACCAACGTATAGATATAAACAAAAGGAAAAAGGATTATACCATTTAAGCTTTTAACAGAAGCTAACTAAAGACAAAAGCGATGAGTAGTCAGTTAATATTTTTTATGCTTGCAGCGCTCTCTATATTGAGTGCCCTGTTTGTGGTGTTTTCAAAGAATCCAATTTACAGCGTGCTGTGGTTGATTGTTTGCTTTTTTTCCATTGCCGGCCATTATGTGATGTTGAATGCGCAATTTTTGGCAGTGGTACATATCATTGTGTATGCAGGAGCCATTATGGTTTTGATGTTATTTACAGTGATGCTATTGAATTTAAACAAAGAATCGGAGCCTCATAAATCAATGTTATTTAAGGGTGCCGCTATTGTAACAGGCGGCATGATGCTCTTGGTTTTATTGGCAGCTATGAGGTCAACAGAATTAGGACCATACGCAGCTCCAATGGCTTCGGATGTTGGGTTTGTGCAAAAAGTGGGCATGAAATTGTTTACCGATTTCTTGTTGCCATTTGAGATGACAGCAGTATTATTTTTAGGAGCGATGGTAGGTGCAGTGGTATTAGCAAAAAAGGAGGTTAATTAATGGAACAGCAATTATTACAAGCTCATCCACAAAATTGGTATTTGGTATTGAGCACCATTTTATTTTCTATTGGTGTAATGGGTGTATTAATGCGTAGAAATGCCTTAATCATTCTTATGTGTGTAGAATTGATGTTAAATTCTGTAAACCTATTATTGGTTAGTTTTTCTGCATACGCAGGAAATACCGAGGGACAGGTTTTTGTATTTTTTATCATGGTGGTAGCAGCAGCAGAAGTTGCGGTAGGCTTGGCATTATTGGTAAGCATTTACCGAAACATGGCCACTACCGATATCGACATTCTAAGTAAATTGAAATGGTAGGAGCATTGAACAAATGAACATGGACAACTTTTTAGAACTCACAAAATTAATTACACCTGCTTCGTTAATACCTTTATTTCCGTTGCTGGGGTTTTTATTGACTGCATTATTTGGTAAAACACTCAAGCATGCAGCAGGCTGGTTAGCCAGTGGAATGATATTGATTTCATTCCTTTTATCTACCTATTTATTTATGAATTTGCCTGCCAATGCAGACTTAAATTTCACGCTTTTCGATTGGATTAAATTTGGCAATATTACCTTATCGTTTGGTTTTTTAATTGACCACCTATCTTTGATTATGTTATTGGTGGTAACGGGTATAGGATTCTTGATACACCTATATTCTATTGGTTACATGCACCACGATGAAGGCTTTGCAAGATTCTTTTCCTATCTGAACCTATTTATATTTTTCATGTTGTTATTGGTATTAGGTAATAGCTACATGGTAATGTTTATTGGTTGGGAAGGCGTAGGCTTATGCTCTTATTTATTAATTGGTTTTTGGTTCAAAAATGATGCCTATAACGATGCCGCTAAAAAGGCATTTGTGATGAACCGAATTGGTGATTTGGGCTTTTTGGTAGGAATGTTTTTCATGCTATTTTATTTTGGCGGATTAGATTTTGCCACGGTAAATGCAGGAGCTCAAGGCCTAGAAGTGGGTAGCACATTATTGGTTACCATTACCTTGTTATTGTTTGTAGGAGCTATGGGTAAGAGTGCACAAATTCCATTGTACACTTGGTTGCCAGATGCTATGGCGGGTCCAACTCCAGTATCAGCCTTGATACACGCTGCAACCATGGTTACCGCAGGTATCTATATGATTGCTCGTTCTAATATTTTATATGCGATGGCACCCTTTACCATGGAAGTGGTGATGTGGGTGGGTGTTGCTACCTCCTTGTTTGCAGCCTTTATTGGCATGAAACAAAATGATATCAAGAAAGTATTGGCATACTCTACGGTATCTCAATTGGGATTAATGTTTGTGGCTTTGGGATTAGGTGCATTTTCGAGCGGCATGTTTCATGTGGTTACCCATGCATTCTTTAAAGCTTTATTGTTCTTAGGCGCAGGTAGTGTAATACATGCCATGGGCGGAGAGCAAGACATCAGAAACATGGGAGGTTTGGCTAAATATATTAAGATTACCTTCTATACTTTCTTGATTGCCACTTTAGCTATTTCTGGAATATTTCCATTTGCCGGTTTCTTCTCTAAAGATGAGATTTTGGCAGCCGCATTTAGCAACCACAAATTGGTGTGGGTATTGGTGAGTGTGAGTTCTATGTTGACAGCCTTCTATATGTTTAGGGTAATGTTCTTAACCTTTCAAAATTCTTTTAGAGGTACCGAAGAACAGAAGCACCATTTGCATGAATCGCCGTGGACCATGACTTTGCCATTGAGTATTTTGGCGGTGTTTTCTACCATTGCAGGATTTTGGGGTATGCCGGCTGTAATGGCGCAAACGCATTGGTTCGGAACGTATTTGGCTCCTGTATTTGAAGGCTCGAAAGCTTATTTGGGAGAGGCCCATCATATGGATCATGGAACAGAGATTATGTTGATGGCATTGGCTTTGGGATTAGCAGCGGTGAGTTTTGGAATTGCATATGTGATGTATATTAAAAACAAAACCATGCCTGAGGCAGATGCAGAAACTACTGGTTTGGCCAAATGGGCTGCTAATAAGTTTTATGTTGATGAGTTTTATGATAGAATTGTTGTTCGTCCATTAACCATTTTGAGTGATGTTTTATTTGTTGTGATAGACAAATTGGTTATTGATTTAGTAGTAATGGCAACAGCATGGATCGTTGGATTTACTGGCAGAACCATACGTTTGGTTCAGACCGGAAATACAGGGGTTTATATATTTGCAATGGTTATTGGAATGATGGTATTAATGTTTATTCAATTGGTGTACTAAAAATGCTTAGCTTAACTCTTTTATCCATACCGCTAATCGCTTCTATATTGCTATTATTTAGCAGAGGAGCCATGAGCAGAAACCTGGCCTTGGTGTTCACCTTGGTACAATTTGGTTTCACTGTATTTGCCTACACTGTGTTTAAAGCAGAAGGTGCTGGGCCATTTGATTACCTTCAGAATTGGTCGGCCAAGCCGCTCATTAACGTTCATTTATCAATGGATGGCATGAGTATGTTAATGGTTTTACTCACCAATTTATTGTTGCCATTAATTGTGTTAAGTGGCTACAACCGTGAAACAAACCGCATGCATGTATTTTACAGCTTGATGTTGTTTATGCAATTTGCCTTGAATGGGGTGTTTATTTCCTTTGATGGATTTATCTATTATATCTTTTGGGAGTTGGCTTTAATTCCTATTTATTTTATTGCCTTTAATTGGGGCGGAGAAGATAGGGCTAAGGTTACCTTGAAGTTCTTTATATACACCTTGGCGGGCAGTTTGCTGATGTTGTTTGGCTTCTTGTTCTTGTATAATGGAAGTCCGGCTAACTCATTAGATTGGGCATCCTTGGTGGCAAATCCAGCATGCAGCTGCAATCAGTCGTGGTTGTTTTGGTTGTTCTTTATTGCTTTTGCCATTAAGATTCCAATTATTCCATTTCATACTTGGCAGCCAGATACCTATCATTCTGCACCAACCCAGGGAACGATGTTGTTATCTGGTATTATGTTGAAGATGGGTACTTACAGTTTAATTAGGTGGTTATTGCCTGTATTGCCTGCTGGCGTAGCAGAGTGGCAGCCTTGGGTAATTGCATTGTCTGTTGCAGGCGTGGTTTATGCCAGCATCATTGCTATTATGCAAAGGGATATGAAGAGGTTATTGGCCTATTCATCTATTGCCCACGTGGGTTTAATAAGTGCAGGTGTATTTGCCTTAAACATGAGTGGATTGCAAGGAAGTTTGGTTCAGATGGTATCACATGGCTTAACGGTGGTGGGATTATTCTTCTGTGCCGATATCGTGTTTAACCGCACACAGCATGAAGAAGTAGAAGGTTTGGGCGGCATTAGGTTGCTTGCACCGAGCTTTGCTGCATGGTTCTTAATCATTGTATTGGGATCAATTGCCTTGCCATTAACCAGTGGATTTGTGGGAGAGTTTATGTTGTTGTTTGGCGTGTACGAATACAATACTTGGCTTGGAGCATTTGCCGGATTGACCATTATTTTGGGAGCAGTTTATATGTTAAGAATGTACCAAAAGGTAGTCTTGGGAAAGGCAGTTAAAGAGAATATGGTGTTTCCAGATTTAATGTGGAATGAAAAAGTGGTCTTGGTAAGCATAGGCCTTTTGATTTTTGCCTTGGGTATTTTCCCTAACCCAATTATTGAGTTAACAGAACCTGTTTTAAAAACCATCATCAAATAAAAGAACCAAAGTGAATACGCTTATATATACATCTGTGTTAGGATTTTTCTGCATGTTGGCAGAAATTTTGAACCTAAGAAAGCTGATCATACCAGTATTGGTTTTGGGATTGGCCGTAATTTTTGGCTTGAATATGAATGATTGGAACCTCAATCAGTCGTATTTTAACAATATGTTGAAGGTAGACAATTTTTCTGTTGCCTTTAGCGGACTAGCTATATTTGTTACTCTGTTGGTATTTATATTGAGTTCTGATTACTATGAGAACCAACAGAACCACATCAGTGATTACATGACCATCTTAACCTTTATTTTGGTGGGTGCATTGATGATGTTTTCGTATGCTAATTTAACCATGTTGTTTTTAGGAATTGAGACCTTGTCTATTTCCTTATATGTAATGGCAGGCAGCAAGCGATTTGATATTAGGTCGAACGAGGCCGGATTTAAATATTTCTTGATGGGAAGTTTTGCTTCTTGTTTTTTGTTGTTTGGAATAGCATTGATTTTTGGAGCCACAGGATCATTTGATTTGGCTAAGATTGCTGATTATACCATACAGAACCAACAGAACATTTCGCCTTTGTTTTATACAGGAATGGTATTGGTGGTTTTTGCTATGTTGTTTAAAGTATCTGCAGCACCTTTTCATTTCTGGGCACCAGATGTATATGAAGGTTCGCCAGCATTGGTTACAGCTTATATGAGTACTTTGGTAAAGATTGCAGCATTTGGGGCATTTTATAAGCTTATGAGTGTTACTTTCTTTTACACCTCAGACAAAGCAGAGTTAATTTTAAATGTGGCGGCCATATTAACATTGGCGGTTGGTAACTTAATGGCATTGGCTCAGACCAATTTTAAGCGACTTTTGGCATACTCTGGGATATCGCATGCTGGATATATGATGTTGATTGTATTGAGTGCTAAAAATCAACCAGCAGGGGCTTTATTTTACTATTCTTTGGCCTATGCATTAAGTACGATTGCGGCATTTGCGATTGCAATACCGATGTTTCAGGCAAGTAAATCGGAGGATATTGACTCATTTAATGGCTTAGGAAAGAAAAATCCAATGGCAGCAGCAGGCATGAGTATTGCGATGTTGGGCTTAGCAGGGATACCTCCATTTGCTGGATTTTTGGGTAAATATTACATTTTTACAGAAGCTTTACATAGCAATTTTTTCTATACCACCTTGGTGGCCATATTTGCCTCTATGATAGGAGTTTACTATTATTTTAAGGTAATTATTGCCATGTATGGAAAACCACAAAATGAGGCAAATTTGGTGATTCCATTCAATTTTAAGCTGGTTATATGGGTTTGTTTGGCTTTAAGCTTGGTGTTTGGCTTGTATCCTGCACCTATCTTAAACATTTTTTAATTTTATTTTCGTTTTGCTTTATATTGCGGGGCAAGAGCTTCACAATTATTTAATATGTGATGCAACTTGCATATTAGTAAATATTGACTTTTTTTGTAACTAATTAAACTATAAAAATAAATTCACATGAACAAGGTAGCAACACCTCAAAAAGAAAGCTCATTAAAAAGCAATTTTGCAGCTTTCACAATTCCAATTTTGGTTATCACTGGTATCTTAATTTACAAGTTTGTTTTGGGAAATCCTTCCAATTTTGAAGGAGGAGATTCAGCAAATCACCCGGTAGCAGAGGGTGTTGGTCACGTTTTAGGATTAATTTACAAAGGTGGATTTATTGTACCTATTCTATTGTCGTTGGTATTAATGAGTATTACCTTTTCCATTGAGCGTTTCTTAACTATTGGCAAAGCTCAAGGTACTTCAAACGCTGAAGCTTTTGTTCGCAAGGTACAAGGTCATTTAAACGCAGGTAGCGTAGATGCTGCAATTTCTGAGTGCGATAAGCAAAAAGGATCAGTAGCAAATGTAGTTCGTGCTGCCCTAATTAAGTACAAGGAAATGGAAAGTAAAACTGAAATGGATACCGACCATAAAATCATTGCTATTCAAAAAGAATTAGAAGAAGCAACTACTTTAGAATTGCCAATGTTAGAAAAGAACTTGGTTATTATAGCAACCATGGCTTCAGTATCTACTTTGATTGCACTATTAGGAACGGTAATTGGTATGATCAAGGCGTTCTCGGCCTTGGGTACTGGTGGAGCTCCAGATTCAGTAGGTTTGGCGAATGGTATTTCTGAGGCTTTGATTAATACAGCCTTGGGTATTGGTAACTCTGCTGTAGCTATTATTATGTACAATGTATTCACTACAAAAATTGACAAGATTACCTTTACAATTGATGAAGCTGGATATAGCATTGTTCAAACATTTGCTGAGAAGCATAAATAATTAGTTTTTTGGTTCGAACCAAATTGCTAAGGATACAATTGATTTTAAATTATAATTTTTAAATAAAATACTATGCCAAAGGTTAAAGTACCACGTAAAAGTACCTCGGTAGATATGACGGCCATGACGGATGTGGCTTTCCTTCTACTTACGTTCTTTATGTTGGCTACCCAATTCAAACCTGATGAGCCTGTAACGGTTAATGCACCTTCATCGGTAGCAGAGGTTCCTATTCCAGACGTAGATATCATGACTATCACCATAAGTGAGGATAGCAGGGTGTTTTTTAGTATGGAAGGACAACAGTACAAACAAGAGTTGATTCAAAAAATGAGTGCTTTAAAACAAGTGCCGTTCACCAATGATGAAATTAAAGCATTCTCTTTAATGTCGAGTTTTGGTGTTCCATTTAGTCAACTCAAAGAACTTTTGGCTGTAAAATCTGAAGACCGTGCAAAATTTAACCAAAGTGGAATTCCATACGATTCGTTGAACAATGAATTGGGTGATTGGATATGGCAGGCTCGTTTGTCGAACAATAAAGTAAGGGTTGCTATTAAAGGCGATCAAAACTCGAATTTTCCTGTGATAAAGCAAGTAATTGCTACGCTACAGGAGAAGAAAGTAAATAGATTTAATTTTATCACCAACATGTCTACCGAGACAGTTGAAAAAAAATAAACGAAAATGGCAGAAATAGAAGGCGGCGGGGGTGGCCATAAAAAAGGTGGGAAACCAAAAGGGAAGAAAATGTCGACACGTGTTGACTTTACTCCCATGGTAGATTTGGGCTTTTTGCTCATTACCTTCTTTATGTTAACTACTTCCATGAGCAAGCCAAAAACCATGGAGATTAACATGCCTGTGAAGGAAGTTAACGAGATAGATAAGCAAAAGGTGAAAGCATCGCAAGCTATTACGGTGCTGTTAGCAGCAGGCGATACCATTGTTTACTACTATATCAATGAAACAACAGGAGAGCCTGAGACACCTGTTATAACAAATTATAGCGCTGGTGGAATTCGTGCTACGCTGTTAACTAGAAACAGGGAGTTGTTAAATAAAGCCAACAACAACAATTACGATTCTATTCCAATTTTGAAGGAGATGTATAAACTCAATCAAATTCCGGAGGACGAAATGAAAAAGCGTATTGCTGGAATTAAGGCGAATAAAGATGCTTTGATTGTTGTGATAAAAGCTGATGATAAAGCCAAATACAGAAACCTAGTTGATATTTTGGATGAAATGTTGATTTGTAATATTGGACGTTATGCCATTGTTGACATTACGCCAGTAGAGCAAGAGTTAATTAAGACCGCAATGACCGTTAAATCGAATTAACATGGCAGCAAAATTAGATATTTTTGATAGCAAATGGGTTGAGCTTATTTTTAACCACCGCAACAAGGCTTATGGAGCTTATGTATTGCGTAAAAAAGGCGATGAGTATACTATAAAAGGAATTGTGTTTGCCGTAGTTTTGTTTACTGCCAGTATATCTGCACCAGTAATTGTAAACTATATTGAATCAAAAATTCCAAAGGAGAATGAGGTTAAGGTTACAGATGTAACTACCTTAGAAGAACCACCACCAATAGACAAGAACGAGCCACCACCACCACCAACGGAGCCACCGCCACCTTTAAAAAGTACGGTGAAATTTACTCCGCCAGAAATTAAACCTGATGAAGAGGTTCCAGATGATGAACCACCTCCAATTCAAGAAGAGATGAAGGATAAAGATGCGGGTGTTACCACGGTTGAGGGAGATCCAAACGGGGTTGATGCAAGCTTAACAGAAGGTGGAGATGGAGACGGTGATGCGCCAGAAATTTTGACCTTTGCAGAGCAAATGCCAGAGTTTAGTGGTGGTACCGAAGAAATGTACAAATACTTAAGTAAGAATATAGCTTTCCCTCCTTTGGCCAGAGAAAACGGCGTTGAAGGAAAGGTTGTATTAACTTTTGTGGTTGGTTCAGACGGTAAAATTTCGCAAATTGAGCAGGTAGGAAAGAAGTTGGGTTGGGGTTGTGATGAAGAAGCTGTGAGGGTTGTGAAAGGTATGCCAAGTTGGACACCAGGAAAGCAAAATGGTAAGCCAGTAACAGTGAAGTTTACTTTACCTATTCGTTTCCAATTAAACTAAATTATAACAAGGCCTGAATCTTTGTTGTAGCCTTATTTTTGTTAGGCTTCAAGGAAGATTCGGGCCTTATTTGTTAACATCATGAATGATCAATTAGAAGAAATTCGCGAGAAAAGAGAAGGGAAGGTTACTGGGGTACTTAAGTATTTTAACACCATTATGGGTGTTTTTTACGTGGTTTTTTCTTTTGTTTTTTATTTCAATCCTTTTATTGAGGGCATTGATGAATGGGCAAAGGTGACCGTTAGTTTGATGCTTTTGGCTTATGGTTTGTTTAGGGTAAAACGCGCATTATGGTAAGAAACATTCTATTTTTAGTTGCCTTATTCTTTTTTGTGGCAGCTTGTTCTGATTCACCGAACAACAATGAGGTGAAAGATACCCCAAGCAGTGGTGAGATTACAGTGGCTTGTGATGAAAGTCTTAAGCCTATAATGGATGCTGAGCGTATGGTATTTGAGCAGCTATATCCTAAAGCCAAGATAAATATGGTTTTTATGAGCGAGTTTGATGCTATTCAATTTATGTTGAAGGATAGCGCCAGATTGGCCATAGTAACGCGCGAATTAAATGAGGAAGAATTGGCTGTGTTAAAATCACAACAAATTAGTAAAGCTAGGTACCATAAAATTGGATATGATGCCATCGCTTTTATCATGCATTCAAGTTGTAAAGACACTAGTTTAACATTGAAGCAAGTTCGTGGATTGTTAAGTGGTGAAATTAGCAATTGGAACCAAATTAATCCAAACAATACTTCGGGAGAAATTCAAGTGGTATTTGATGATCCAAAATCTGGTGCCATTAGGTTGCTACAAGATAGTTCTCTGAAAGGTTTGCCATTGGGCAAAAATTGCTTTGCCTTAAAAGGCAATGAAGCCGTTTTGGCGCATGTGGAGAAAAATAAAAATGCCATAGGAATTATTGGCGTGAGTTGGATAAGTGATACCGATGATGTGCAATCAAGACAATTCTTAGACAAGGTGAAGGTAGCAGAGGTAGAGCCTATCTTGATGCGAGTTGCAGGTATTAATAATAAGCCTATGCAAGGTAATATTGCGTTGAAGCAATATCCTTATTGGAGGCAGATAAAAGTGGCGAGTAGGGAGATGAGAACCGGACTTGGCACAGGCTTTGCTGGCTTTATGGAAAGTGAGCCTGGACAGAAAATTATTTTGAAGGGCGGATTGGTTCCTTTTCGCTCGTCAATAAGGACAATTAATTTAGATTAGGTAATGAAAAATAGAATTTTAAGTTTAGTAGGATTTTTGTTGATGTCGGGCTTTGCTCAGGCACAATCTTTTTCTGAGGGGTTACGTAATATTGATTTTGAAAAGTACGAAGCCTCTCGTGATGTTTTTAAGCAATTGGTGGCCAAAGAGCCAAGCAATGGCGATTACTGGTATTACTTGGGTCAATCGTACCTCAATTTATTAAATACCGACTCTGCAACTTTTTGCTACAATGAGGGAGTAAAAGTGGCTCCTGCCAATCCAAGCAACTATGCAGGATTAGGTGAGTTGGAATTGTTAGTTGAGAATAAGGAAAAAGCAAAGGAGCATTTTGACAAAGCATTGTCGTTTAGCAAGACCCGCTCTGGTATCATTAGCGATATAAAGGCCATTACTGTGGTAGCATCTAGCATGGTTAATAATGCCATTGTAAAAATGTTAGATGAGGCGGAAGCGCTCATTAAAATGGGATACGATCAAGACAAAAAGAATTATGATTTATTGATAGCCGGTGGCGATGTTTATCTTGAAAAGAACGATGGTGGTAATGCCGCTACTTTTTACGAGCGCGCGATTGGGATCGAACCGAAAAACCCTAAAGCTTATACCCGTGTTTCTGTTATTTGGATAAGGGTTAAAAATTACGAACAGGCACAAAGTGATTTGAACCGTGCGTTTGAGAAGGACCCTAATTATGCACCAGCATGGAAATACCAAGCTGAATTGTACTATGCACAAAGAAAGTTCACTTTGGCAAAAGAAGCGTATGGAAAATATCTTGCTAATTCTGAGCCTAGTTTAGCCAATCAAATTAGGTTTGCTAGAATCTTGTTTTTGAGTAAGGCTTATGACGAGTCTTTAGAGAAAATTGATGAGATTCAGAAAGAGGATAAAACTACTTTGTTGTTGTATCGTTTGCGTGCATTTTCTGTTTGTGAGGTGTTAGAGACCAAGGTAGATCAAGAGTTGGCAAAAAGCGGTTTAGGTTCTTTGGAATACTATTTCTCTAAGCAAGATGCTAAGAAACTTACCGCTTCAGATTATGAGTATTTAGGTAGGTTGCAATCTAAAGTGGGTGGCAAAGATTCATTGGCGGTTTCTACTTTGAAAAAGGCCATGGAATTGAATCCATACAATACCGATATGTATATTGATTTGGCTAAAATCTACAATAAAATGAAGCAGTTTGATAGCGCTGCTGCAAGTTATGAGGTATATATTGCTCGTGCTAAAAAGGTGACTGCTGCTGATTATTTCCTATATGGAAAAGCTTTATACTATGCTAAGCAATACAATAAAGCAGATTCTGCTTTTATGAAAGTAAATGAATTGAAGCCTGATTACCCAGATGCTTATTTGTGGAGAGGAAATTGTAATTCTTCTATGGACCCAGATTTTGAATCTGACCTACCTAAGCCATTCTACGAAAAGTATATTCAATTGTTGAGTGCCGACCCAGAAAAATTTGAGTCTAATTTAAAGCAAAAGAACAAAGCTGGATTGATAAATGCTTATGGATACCTTGGTTTTTATTTCTTAAACAAGGATAAAAAAGCGGAGGCAAAAGAGTATTACAAAAAGGTTTTGGAATTAGATCCTGCCAATGTAAAAGCTAAGGCTGTAATGGCTGATAAATAGGAACATTTATTTAAGAAAATAAATGGCAGTTCTTTAAAAAGCGCCATCCGAAATTAACTAATTGAAGACATCGATTTGTGGGGGTATTTTCTACCACATATCGATGTCTTCGTAGTTAAAGGGCCCTGAGATGGCGATGCCCACAAATACGGTTTGTGGCATATGGTCGTAAGATAAGTTTAAGACAACCCTGCTTGCTAATGGAATGAAGACGCCCGCTCCAAAGTTGAATACAAATTTTGTTTTATTGGGGTCTAATTGCCATTCCGTTTCACCTGGGTTTGCAAAAGGAGTTTGCAGTTCTGAAAATCCTCTTTGTCTAATCGCGCCAATTCCAAAATAGCCTGGGATTTTTTTAGTGATGGCAAATACAAAATTTAGGTTGGCTCCATACGAATAAGTGAGTTTAGATTTACCTGTAAGCCATCCATTATTCTTGGCAGTATCAAAATTTACCTCACTAAATCCTTCTTTATTAATTTGCATATTGTTAATGCCCAATCGCCAACTTAGTCCAGCACCAAATTTGCGAAAGCTTACATGATTTCCCCCCACCATTAAATAATCTGTGGGAATGAGTCCCATGCCAAAAGCATTGTATTTAATGGGTTTTCCTTTATCTGCACCTTGCAAACCGCCTATTTGGAAAGTAGGGTTTTGTAGGCTACTTAATTTGCCAATTAACTCTTGTTGGGAAGTCTGCATGCCTGTTCCTTGCGCCCAAGAGAAGATAGAAACTAAGCCTAAATAAGAGAGGAATACATACTTTTTCATGTGATGGAATATTTTGTTCTGAATTATAAGCTTATTTTTGTGAAACATATGCAAATTGACATTTTAACTTTGTTTCCCCAAATTTTTGATGGACCCTTCTCGCAATCCATTATCAAACGTGCCATTGAGCGTGAATTGGTTCAGATCGAATTGCATAATATTAGAGATTATTCGCTGTCTAAACATAAAAACGTAGATGATTACCCCTTTGGTGGTGGGGCGGGCATGGTGATGAGCATAGAACCCATAGACCGCTGTCTGAACCAATTAAAAGAAAAGGTAAGCTACGATGAAATCATTTATATGAGTCCGGATGGCGAGCCATTTACGCAGAAAATTGCGAATGAATTAAGCACTAAAAAGAATATTGCTTTCCTGTGCGGACATTATAAAGGAGTTGATGAGCGCGTGCGTGAGCACTTAGTAACGCGTGAATTGAGCTTAGGCGATTTTGTATTAACAGGTGGTGAGTTGGCTGCCGCCGCCATGGTAGATGCAGTGGTTCGGTTAATTCCGGGTGCATTAAATGATGAAACATCTGCCTTAAGCGATTCTTTTCAAGACGATTTAATTAGTCCGCCAGTCTACACCCGTCCAGCGGAGTATAAAGGATGGAAGGTGCCTGAGGTTTTGTTATCTGGTCACCAAGCCAAAATAGATGAATGGCGTCATGAGCAAAGTTTGGAGCGGACTAAGGAGCGGAGACCGGAATTAGGTCTTTAGTCTTTGGTCGTTGGTCTTTGGGGGAGGCTACTGGCACCTGGCAACTGGCTCCTGGCTGTTAGCCGTTAGCTGTTGGCCTTTAGCTTTTATTTTTTTTATAAGATTAATCTGTGCATTTGTGGCGGAAAGGTTTTGGCCGTTAGTTTAAATTTCACGCAGATTTTTTGGATTAGGGGAGATTTCGCAGATGTTTTTTTTGCTTTTTTTTATAAAAGTTAATCTGTGCATCTGTGGCTATTTTGCCTATCTGGTGAGGATTGAAAATCCACACCAGCGCAGGGCCACAGATTCACAGATTTCTAAAAGCCAATAGCTAAAAGAATTATCTGGTGTGGATTTGTAATCCACACCTAGAACAGGAATGGTGAGGATTGCAAATCCTCTCTAGCGCAGGTTTTTTAGGTTAGGGGAGATTTCGCAGATGTTTTTTTGGCTTTTTTTAAAAGTTAATCTGTGCATCTGTGGCGGGAAGGTCTTTGGTCGTTTGTCGATAGTCTTTGTGCGAAGGCATTTGGAGTAAAGCATTTCCAATTTTTGTTGCAAAAAATGTTTTGTGTATTATTGAACTAAAAAATAAGAGCAATGTCGTTTCAAGCATATATAGATAATATTAAAGCCAAGACAGGCAAATCACCTGAGGATTTTAAAAAATTAGCCGAGGGAAAAGGGTTTTTGGTGGGTGGTAAATTGAATCCAAAAATTAAAGCTACAGAAATCACCAATTGGCTTAAGGAAGATTTTGAATTGGGTCACGGACATGCCATGGAAATTTATGCTACTTTTAAAGGCAAAACGGAGTAGTTGTGAGAATCCTTTCAGTCGCTTTATTGGTTCGAACCGAAATAAAATTGAAATTTGATTGGTAAATTAAATGTTTCAATAATGATTTCAATTGTGAGAACAGACTCTGAGAATATTGATTTCCAACAATTGGTTGCGGAATTGGATAAGGATTTGGCCATACGTAATGGTGAGGCGAACGATTTTTTTGCTCAATTTAATAAAATAGATCAGATAAAGAATGTGGTGGTGGTATTTGAAAATGAGCAAGCTGTGGCGTGTGGGGCCATGAAGGAATTTGATGAGTCCACCATGGAAATAAAGAGGATGTTTGTGCCCATGGATAAGAGGGGAAGGGGCTTGGCTTCTTTGGTTTTGTTGGAGCTTGAGAAGTGGGCAATAGAATTAGGGTATGCCAAATTGGTTTTAGAAACAGGGGATAAAATGCCTGAGGCAATAGGTTTATATCATAAAAGTAACTTCAAAATAATTGCTAATTATGGGCAATACTCAAATGTTGCAAGTAGCATTTGCTTTGAAAAGAAGATAGATGCTTTGAGTTAAGGTGCTAGGTTTTTATAGGGTAATTGAGCCTTTTTATTCACTCAATTGTGACATCATTTTACAGGATCTTTTCTATATTTGAATGTTAGCTATAATTTTATGAGCCGACAAGAAAAACGAAAAATAAAACAGGAAAGGCTGAAAAAAAATATAAAAAAGGAGTCTAATGAGCCCGTTTCGAAAGGAACAAGAATTTTTGTTATTGCTTTTTCATTGACATTTATTTTTCTGTTTTTTTATTTAGCTAATCGTGACAATTCGATACCAAACAATGAGTTAAGCACCATTCATGTCACACTTAAAGATGCACCAAAGTATCATGAATATTCAATAAAATCGACAACTCACCGAGACATCATTGTGACAACGAAAGAATTTAATCGCGAATTTAGAATTACTGGTAATACCTATAGGGCGACAGACCATAATGCTTTGAAGTCGAACATTTTTGCTGGGGATAGGGTAGAGCTTAAAGTGAAAAAATCTGACCTAGATAACTTAGACGAAAATTCTTTTTGGGATACATACAATGATTTTTATGGATTGAGTAAAAATGGGAATAGTTATATTGACATTGAGTTGCGAACAGAATTGACCGACAAAGACAGCAAATGGATGTACGGTTTGGTAATTCTTGGTTTAGTCATGTTGCCTTATGGTTTTATAAAGGGCAAACCTTTAATAAGTATTGACAAGGCAGTAACTGCAACAGCTGTAATTATCCTCATCATTATATTACTTCTGGGGAAAAAATGAAGGAAATATAGCAACTATATTTGTGCTTAGGAGCCTTAACTTTTGGTAGCTGGCAACTGATATTTTTGCATTGAAAATTGGGGTATGGGCATTTTGACCGATGAAGTTGACCAATAACTGTTGGTTTTTTGCGTGTTTTTTTTTGAAATGAGGTAAGTGTAAATGCTTGATAAGCTAGTAATAACAAGGGTTATAGGCTGTAAAAAGTGAGAGGGGCTGTGATAAAAAATAAATTTTTTGCGCCCCGCTTTTGTATTTAGTTGAAAAAAGCTATTTTCGCAGTCCGATTTTTAGAAAAGAATAGCAACATGGACGCAATAAAATTTGTAGAGCAAGAATTTACACAAGGAAAAAGTTTTCCAACTTTCGCAGCTGGAGATACTATTAATGTACATTATAAAATTCGTGAAGGTGCAAAAGAGCGCATTCAGCAATACCAAGGCGTTGTAATCCAACGTAGGAATGCTGGTTTAAGCGAAACCATCACCGTACGTAAAATTTCTAATGGTGTTGGTGTAGAAAGAATCTTTCCTTTATACAGCTTAAACATTGACAAAATTGAATTGGTAACCCGTGGTAAGGTCCGCAGGGCACGTTTATTCTATTTACGTGAAGCCAAGGGTAAAAATGCCAAGATTAAAGAAAAAAGAGGGTAAAAATTTCATAACTTAAACTCTGGCCCCGGCTCATTCACTTGAGTCGGGGCCTTTGTTTTCGCGCGCTTAGGTAGCTTTTGGCGGCGTTATGCGCGGGATAAGAAATGCTCATTTACACGAGTAAACTTCGCATTTTTATCCCTTGCATGCCTTGCCAAAAACTACCTAAGCACGCGAAAATGGTGCTGGGGGGCGCTGGCCTTCGGCTTCGCTTGAGGTTGAGGGGGATGGTATTGATTTACTTCGTAAATGAATACCATTTGGGTGCTTGGCCTTCGGCTTCGCTTGAGGGGGATGGTATTAATTTACTTCGTAAATGAATACCATTTGGGTGCTTTGCCTTCGGCTTCGCTTGAGGTAGGGTTTGCTGGCCTTCGGCTTCGCTTGAGGTTGAGGGGGATGGTAATGATTTACTTCGTAAATGAATACCATTTGGTTGCTGGCCTTCGGCTTCGCGGGGTCAGGAATATTGATAATTTGGTAAATTGTCCTTTGGGCTTTATTAAGTATTTTATAATATTGAATTTTAAAACTCGCTTATGATAGTCAATGCTATAATTAATATGAAATTTGTCCAAAGAACAAGCTTTGTTAAATTCCTAAGCTCATAGCCATAAGCTCAGCCTTCGCTTAAGCTACGGCTGACAAAGCCAGCAGATAGAGGCCCTTCCCAAAGACTAACGACCAAAGACTAACGACCAATTTGCCAAAATACTCAAATTAAAAGCTAACAGCCAGAAGCCAGTTGCCAGCAGCCAGAGGCCTTCCCAACGACTAAAGACCAACGACTAACGACCAAAGACCAACGACCAAAGACCAAAATGACCGAACTAGCAAAAACATATTCACCACAGGATTTTGAAAATAAGTGGTATCAGTATTGGATCGACCAAAAGTTTTTTCATGCTGAACCAAATCCAGATAAGGAGCCTTTTACCATAGTAATTCCGCCACCTAATGTTACGGGTGTTTTACACATGGGTCACATGCTTAATAATACCATACAGGATGTCTTGGTTAGAAAAGCGCGTATGGAGGGTAAGAATGCATGCTGGGTGCCTGGAACAGACCATGCGTCTATTGCAACCGAGGCCAAGGTGGTGCAAATGTTGCGTGAGCGTGGTATCAAGAAGTCTGATTTGAGTAGGGAGGATTTTTTGAAGTATGCTTGGGAATGGAAAGAAAAATATGGCGGCATTATCTTGGATCAGCTTAAGAAATTAGGTGCGAGTTGCGATTGGGATAGAACGCGTTTTACCATGGAGCCAAAATTGAGCGAAGCGGTTATTGAGGTGTTTATAGATCTTTATAATAAGGGACTTATCTACCGTGGTTTGCGCATGGTAAATTGGGATCCGCTTGGCAAAACTGCCTTGAGTGATGAGGAGGTAATTCACAAGGAGGTTCAATCAAAATTATACTATATAAAGTATTTTATGGCTGATGGTAGTGGTGCGTTTGTAACCATCGCTACTACGCGTCCGGAGACCATTTTGGCGGATGTTGCCATTTGTGTAAATCCAACAGATGAGCGCTTTAAGCACTTGGTTGGTCAAAAGGCATTGGTGCCGTTTTTGAACCGCGAAATTCCAATTATTGCGGATGAGTATGTGGCTACAGATTTTGGTACGGGTTGTCTCAAGGTTACTCCTGCGCATGATGTAAACGATTATGCATTGGGTCAGAAATACGGCTTGCCTGTAATTGACATCTTAGATGAAAGTGGGTTTTTAAACGCAGAGGCTAAGGATGAACGCTATATTGGCAAGGATCGCTTTGCGGTGCGCAAACAAATAGCCATCGATTTAGAGGAGGCTGGACATATTGTAAAGATTGAAGAATATAAGAATCAGGTTGGAACAAGTGAGCGCACAGGTGCTGTTATTGAGCCAAGGTTGAGTCTTCAATGGTGGATTGACATGAAGAAATTCATGGAGCGTAATCCGCAGGTTTTGGATGCGGTGATGAGTGATGAAATTCAGTTTCATCCGGCCAAAATGAAGAACACCTACAAGCATTGGATCGACAATATAAAAGATTGGTGCATTAGTAGGCAATTGTGGTGGGGCCAGCGTATCCCAGCCTGGTACGACGAAAACAATCAATTTGTAGCAGTAGCTAAAACAGAAGCAGAAGCTTTGCAAATTGCAGAATCTAGAAATAGCCAGCAGCCAGCAAGCAACAGCCAGCAGCCAACTTCAAATAGCCAGCAGCCAGAAGCCAGCGGCCAGAAGCCTACCCAGCCTCTTCGCTTGCACCAAGACGAAGACGTACTAGATACTTGGTTCAGTTCGTGGTTGTGGCCTATCTCTGTTTTTGATGGTTTTGAGAATCCAGAGAATGAAGATATCAAGCATTTTTATCCAACCAATGATTTGGTAACTGCTCCAGAGATTATGTTTTTCTGGGTGGCGCGTATGATTATGGCGGGTTATGAGTGGAGAGGGGAGAAGCCTTTTAGCAATGTATATTATACCGGCATTGTGCGCGATAAACAGCGCAGGAAGATGAGCAAATCTTTGGGTAATTCGCCAGATCCATTGGATTTAATTGCGCAGTTTGGTGCAGATGGTGTGCGCATGGGCATGTTGTTGTGTTCTCCTGCGGGTAATGATATCTTGTTTGATGAAAGTCAGGTTGAGCAAGGAAGAAATTTTGCCAACAAAATATGGAATGCTTTTAGGTTGGTAAAAGGCTGGGAAGTGAAGCCAGATAATGGGTTCAGCCCAGAGATTCTTTCAGCAAATAAGCTCAATGCAGATTGGTTTGCGGGTAGGTTATCTGCTGCATTAATAGACATTGAAGAGAAGTTTAAAGGGTATCGATTGAGTGAGGCCTTAATGAGTATTTATAAGCTTATTTGGGACGATTTTTGTGCTTGGTATTTGGAAATGGTGAAGCCTGTTTTTGGTGAACCGATGAATGAAAGTACCTACAACCATACCATAGCTTATTTTGAGGGTTTAATGAAGTTATTGCATCCTTATATGCCATTTATTACCGAAGAAATTTGGCAAAATATTGGTGAACGTAAAGCAGGAGATTCAATTTGTATTGCCCCATATCCAGTTGCAAGTAAGCTGGTTTCACCAGATTTATCAAGGGTGTTTGAGACCATTCAACAAATTAGAAACCTAAGAAATGCCAAAGGATTAAGTCCGAAAGAGGCCTTTGAAATTTTTATCAAAGCCAAGGATGAAAGTTTGTATGCACCTTATGCATTTTTAATTAAGAAGTTGGCCAATGTAAGTAGCATTTTGTTTGTTCAAACGCAGCCTGAAGGCAGTACTTTATTGCCTGTAGATACAGATGAGGTTTTTGTTGTGCTGAACCTACAGGTGGATGAAACCGCAGAGCGCGAAAAAATGGAGAAGGAAATTGTGTACTTGGAAGGTTTTATGAAGTCGGTGGATGCCAAATTGAGTAACGAGAAATTTGTGGCCAATGCCAAGCCCGATTTGGTAGAGAAAGAGCGTCAGAAAAAGGCCGATGCCGCCGCCAAAATTGCTGTGTTAAAGAAAAGTTTGGGTATTTAAAACCCGAACTTTTCTACTAATTTTTATTCTTCAAATTTGTTTTTTAGCCTCATGGTTTTATGGGGAGCAGGGCTCTATTTGGACTGTTTAGTTGATAATCGCCAATTGAAGCTTTTAAATGAAAAATTTGAGGTGTGGTAGAATTGATAAAGTATAGCCAATATCGTGGTTAGCTTGTTGTTTCTACATTAACCTATTTTTTCAAGACCAGCCTTCATCATTAAGTTAAATAGTTGTCCTTTTCTAATAGACCATATATTTATCTATAAGAAATGTAGATATAATTACTTGTAATTGTTTTTGGTCAAAAAATCTTCAATAGTCTAATGTCTTGATACTTCAAAATCTCTTTTGGCGAGTTGGTCAAAGGAAATAGCTTATTCTTTTAAAAACTTATTAGTTGTTAGTTTTCTATTGTTTTTATCTTTCAAAAATAACAAGTAAGGACCAATTGGTAATTTTGAAACGTCAATCTGATTAAAACAATTTCCTGTACTAACTATTTCTCCCAATGAATTGTAAATGTCGTACAATAATTGTTCATTGTACGTGCTTTGGATATGAATTATGTCTGTTGATGGATTTGGAAAAATATGAAGTTGGCTTAGAAATTGTTCTTTAATTCCAGTGGTGGTGGTCGAATCTTTAACCCATAATTGACCCATATTGGTATATTTAATTATAAAGCAGTCATTATTGCCAATGCTTGAAAAATTAAGCGTTGCAGCTGTTGGGTCAATGTCAGCGTTTGTACCATATAGTTGTCCTGTTATAATTGCATTATTTTCTTGGTCAATAGAAAGTCCGGCGCAAATGCTATTTGCAGTGCTACCAGTGCCACCAAAGTTGAAAGCCCAATAGCAGTTTGTTAGATTATTGTTATATTTTGCTATAAATACATCGGCAGTTGTAGAGTTGGCTGATCGCGAAATTGTTCCGAAAGTTGCTGTGCCATTCATCCAACCAGTTATAAAAACGTCATTGTTGCCATCAAAACTAACTCTGTGTCCGCCATCACCAATACCGCTATTCATTCCTACAGCATATCGCAAATTTCCGTTTGTGTCATAAGTTGCCAAATACAACGACGAATTTATAATGTTGCTTGTACCTGCCGAAGGGTCAAAGTCAACAGTACCTGTGCCACTAAGTCGTCCCGTAAAATATGGATTTCCATTATTGTCACAGCGCAAGGAACCAGGCGAAACAATGTCCTGTGCGGCTCCACCAATTTTTTTTACCCAACTCATTACTCCGCTTGATGTATTGTATTTAGCAATAAACATATCTGTAAGTCCGCTGCTTGTTAGGGTTGTTGAAGTACCAAGTGGATTAAAATTGATGTTATTGCCTCGAAAATTTCCAGCTACATATAAATTTCCATTTGCGTCTAAATCACAAGTAGCATAAGCTTCGGTAAATACATTCGTACATTGTGCATCTAACATTACAACCCATTGGCAAATACCTGTTGAATTGTATTTAGCAATAAATAATCCTGCAAGAGTGTCGGGTAAAGTATAATTCATTGCTGTTCCTAATGGATTGAAGTTTATTGTTCCATGAAAACCACCAACTACGTATGAATTTCCATTTGCATCTGTTGCAATATCCCAAGCTCTTTCTTGTGTATTTGCACCTGTATTTCCAAGTCCGAATGCCCATTGGTAAATTCCATTTTGGTCGTACTTGGCAACAAAGCAATCTTCGTTTCCTTGGGTGGAAACTGTACCTCCACCTGAGGGGTTGAAGGCAGCATTTAAAGGACCTGATGCAGTGGTGCTACCAAAATAACCTGTTACATAAATGTTTTTTGCAGCATCGCAATCAATTCCGTGTGGTGCTTCGCTTGTTGTATTCCCGCCAAAGCTTTTAGCCCAAATCAATTGACCATGTCTATCGTATTTAGTTAAGGCAATTTCAGTTGTTGCACCTGGTGCAGTCAAATTTGTTGTTCCATACGGATTAACATTTATGGTATTTTGAAAAAGTGAACCATTGATATAGTTGGTATCTGCATCAACTGCACTTGCTTTGCCGTATTCCATTCCTACACTTCCATATAAGATGGCAAGGTTGTTTTGAGCAATTAATGGGTTTTTACCACAAAAGGTTAATACAGCTAGTAAAAATAATGTTCTCATATTAATATTTATTATTGCTTTAGTATTTTAGTTGAACCTACAACCTTATCCTGACCATCAAAAATCTTTACGAAATATATCCCGTTGCTTAGACTGGTAATGTCAATTTCAGAAGGTTCATTAAAAAAAATAACTTGTCTTCCCATTGCATCAAAAAAATAAATTTTATGCTGAGGTAAAAGGTTTGAAAAGTATATGTAGTTTGACGCCGGGTTTGGATATGCATCTATTTTTTTCGAGGCATTCGCCTCTATCAAAGAGGTAGTTGAAGGTTGCCACCATAACATATTATCTATAGCTACATCTACTTTATTCCCATTATTATTTAGAATTCTCACATGCGTTACGGCAACATTATAATTGGCGCCGGATGTTGATGTGTTTAAAGTAATAGTAATTTCGTTACCCACCTGATGCCAGGCAGCATTATCATATTTTGCCCACAGTTGCAATTTACTATCACCAATTTTTCTAATCTCGTAGCTTACACTATCAATTGCTGTAAAAGGTTCAGTTTGTAAATTATTGGTACCTTGCCTAATGACTGAAACCTTTCCAGCGGAAGTCACTATCATCCCAAACCAATAATCACCAAACATGCCTCCAACCCAGTGATTCATTTCGCCTCGTATATAGCATCCAGCAATAGCATTTGTTCCTAATACATTAAAATCAGAAACATTTGTGAATGTCCATCGGTGGTTCAAGTTACCTGATATGCCATTTACGGCTTGGGGTAAATCTAAAAACCCACTTAAACGAATTTGGGCAGTTGAAGTCGGGCAAATAAGATGTGCCTTGCCACCTTGCACCTTTACAGTATAACTTGTGTCTTGCTGGCTTGGATTGTCGTTTGGACCATACCTTAATTGTAATGGCAAATAACTACCATTATCGAAATTAACCTCAAGGGGTAGCTGTGCTTTTGTTTGCATTAAAATGGCACTAGCCATTATTATTGTTAGGATGAGTTGCTTCATTTCTGTAGTATGAATAATTTTTAATACTACAAAACTACACTAAAAATTATATATAACAATACAGAAGTAAAGTAAAATTTTTACTACATTTGTGAAGTATTTTAAATGAAATTCAATGGAGGGTAAAAAAATAGTCGAATTGGTTAACCTGTTTGATGCATTTCATAGTGAAACGGGAAGCGATGATGTTAAAGAGTTTTCGGTTTGGCTTAATCGAAGAATGCATGAACCTGAAAAACAAAAAGGTAAGATTGGTAAAACTGTTGACGACAATCGCTTTATTGTTTGGAATATCCATCGTCTATCTAAGTATTTTCGTTGGTATGCAAAAAGCGTTTTAAATACCAATGGCTTAAACAGTATGGATGAATATTTCTTTTTAGTATCCATAAACAACAGAGGAACTCCAGCTAAAAATGAAGTATACAAGGACACTATTTCTGAACTTACTACTGGTACTCAGATGATGAAACGACTGATTGAAATTGGTATGGTTAAAGAAATTGTGGATAAGAAAGATAAGCGAATCAAACGAGTAGAACTTACAGCGAAAGGTAAACGAACAAGAGAGAACATTTTAGAACAGTCGAAAAAGGACTTGTTACTAAAAGCAGGAAATTTGTCTGAAGAAGAAAAGGTTCAATTAAAATCGTCCTTGGTATATCTTGAGAAATTTCACAATGAAATATATCAAAATGATGGTGATAAGTCAATAGATGAAATTCTTTCAAAGTACCAATTTTAAAATCCTGATTTAATTCCAATGTGCTGAATGTCGACAAAGGGGTGAAGTGAGCATAAAGCAAGAAAGGTTGATATTGATTTAACGGATTAATTGTTTTGCCAATTTGCTATTCAATGTCCCAATCAATTTTTAAATATTTCAAATCAATATTATTCAAATAAGTAGGCAAAAAATGATGTTAATTCTTTACCATTTTTCTTCTAATTTTACCCAATGAAGTGTCTATTTCTATGAAGAAAATGCCAGAATGGAGGGTTTCTGTTGAGATGGAAATGGGTGATGTTTGTTTGCCTGATGTAAGCCCTTTATTGAAGCTTTCTTCTTGCACCAATTTGCCATTGAGGTTGTATATTTTATAACCATGTATTTGGTTCAGACCGAAAGAAATTGATAGGTTTTCTGAAAATGGATTTGGCATGACTAAAAGGTTATTTTCTCCTTGGTTTTGGAAATACAAAATCACCATTTTGGAATAGTCATATTTACCGTTAAAGTCGACTTGTTTTATTCGGTAAAAGAATACAGGTTCTTTCAATAATTCTTTTGGAATTTCATCCACAAAAAGGTAGTTAGATTTGGCAGAAGTATTTCCATTTCCTTCTGTTCTGCCAATATTTTCCCAATTCATTTTTTCAGAATATTTCCTTTCTATTATGAAATGAGAATTATTTGTTTCGGAGGCAGTAGACCACCATAAAATAGCTTGGTTTGAACCTGATTTTTCTGCTTTAAAATCCAACCAACTCACGGGTAAAGTAAGGGCATTACCATATAATACTTGAGTGTTTAAATAGGAGGTACTTGAGGTGACTCCATTAAATTCTATGACGGCAAAATGGTAATTGCTTGCTATATTTAAATTGTTAACGGTAAGGGAATTTCCTGTACCATTATATACAACAAAATTTCCATCGCCAAGAGAATCGCCCTGTGCAAAATTTGAATTGGCATTGTACACAATTCCATTGGTTGGAAGTTTGTTTACAATGCTTCCTAATTTGGCAATTACCAAGCATTTTTGACCATTACCTCTGGTCCAAGTAAAAGAGGCACTTTGGTTGGTTAAATTCGTAATAATAAAATTAAATGGTCCAATATTTGGAGTACAATCTGTGGGCCTTATTAACGAAGAAGCTGGAGTAGAAATACTAACTGGGTTGGTCGACCTAATTTGAAGTAAATAGCTCGTGTTGCTTGATATGGTTCGTGGAATGGTGCATGAAATTGCGCCACCTACAGATGAAGATAATGAGCCAATTTGAATGGCAGGTTTAAATGGAAAACCAGTATCTACGAGTTCAACAAAAAATTGGTTGCCTGAACCAAAATTTTTGTTTACAGAGTAATTTGCAGTTAAGTTAGCACCCAGGCAAACATTGCCCGAAGCGCTGAGGCTTGTTACAGTTATAGCTGTATCTGCGCCATAAAGCACTACCAAATTATTCATTGGTATGCCATTTATTCTATTAAATCTACCAGCCACAATTACTTTATTTCCAAAGGTTAAAATTTTATTAACTTGAGTAGGATTTATGGAATTTATATTTTGGATAGAGGGCGCCCAATTATTAGCTAGGCCAGTTATAGTGGAGATGGATCCTATGATAGATCTGGAGGCTCCACCTAATGTGGTAAATGACCCCGATAAATAAGCATTCCCTCCCTCAGAAATATCAAATTTAGAAACACTACCACCCGATATATTAGAAACAAAGCTGGTAGGTAATAAGGTGGCAGTATCAATAATGGCAAAATGTGGTTTTGATATTCCTCCAATTAAGTTAAAACCGCCAGCCACAAATATTTGATTTTTAATTAAGCTTGTTTGAACAACTGAGGCATTTAACAAAGGGTTAGTATAGAGCGGAGCGCTTGTAATTCTTGTAAAAGCTGGAAGATTAAAAGTGGCACAATTGGCGGCACTTATTCCGCCAATTGTTGTAAAGCCGCCTCCCAATATTAATTTACTATTATTGATTGCCGCATAAGTTAAAGGCCAACCACTAAAGTTAGGATTAATAGCGTTTATGGTTAAGCTGGGATAATTAAAAATGGCTAATCTGTTGCGTGTATTGCCTGCTATATTGGTAAATTGCCCCCCAATATAAAGGTAGTTTTGATGGTAATAAATTGAATAGATTATGCCATTTGGTATTGGATTAAAGGGCATTATTGTTTGAGTTGGGATATGAATCATCCCAAGATTAGTTCTAATAGAATCGCCAACTCTGTTGAATTGGCCTCCTACAAAAAGGTAATCATCAACCCATTCAAGACCTCCTAGGCCTAAATTTCCAGTTGTATTTGCAATACTAATATCAAAATCTAGGAGGGAACCATTGCTAGCTAAAAAGGCTGCCATATTGTTTCTGCTCAATGCCCCCAAAACAGTAAAATTTCCTCCACAATAAATTTGATTGCCAAGTTTTGTTAGGCAATTTACGGCCAAATTTGGCTCGCTAATAAATTTATTAAGGCCATTGGTGTTAACATTAAAGGAGGCAAGATTTTTTCTAATAATTGTGCTGACGGGTGCATAGTTAAAAACACCTCCAACAATCAGATTATTTCCGTCTTTGGATAGTGCATTTACAATATCAGCAGGCACTAGTCCAACATTAAAATTTGTTGCTAGGGCATTGTTCCTATATATGGCTCCTAAACAATTTCTACTTTGCCCACCAAGATTTGAAAAGGTTCCGCCGGCATAAACAATATTACTATCAACTAAAAGCACATTCACCTCATAATTTGCATTGGGGTTCCAAGTTGGTTGAAATCTGCCTGTTCTAAAGTTTAGGGCTGCAATTTCTCCTGCATTAATAGATGGTATTAGAACTGGAGTTGCGGTGCTTGCGCTTGAGAAATTACCTCCTACATATAATATAGAATCACCACCAAATGCTAAAGCCTTTAAATAAGAGCTAAATCCAAATCCCCATGAGAAATTGGTTAAATTCCCTGATCTATTGAAACTTGCAAGTTTATCTCTATTAGATGAGCCAACTTGACTAAAATAACCGGCCACAAAAATAAAAGAGTCTTTTACATTGCAAATTGCTTCAACGCGCGCGTTTACATCTGGGTTCCAATTGAAAAGTGCTCCAGTGGACTTGCTAAATGCCGCTAGATTGTTGCGGTAGGCGCCTCCAATGGTATTAAATGCGCCCCCAACAAATAGCCTTGAACCAACTAAAGAAAGGGTATTGGCATAGTAATTTGATTTTAACGGCCAAGCACTACCCGAGTGATTGAGCAGGTTATAAGAATAGTAAAAATTAGTAAAATTTCCAGAAATGTACAAATTAGAATCTGTTTCTCCAATTTCCATTGCAACTACTTCCCCCGTTAAATTTGGCGTGAAGGAGTGAATTATTCCAGTGTTTGTATCTGCGGCGGCAAGGTAGGTCCTAGATAAACCTTTTATTAAATTAAAGGTGCCACCCACATATATGCGGCCATTGAAGTAAAGAATTTTATTTACCCTATTATCTGTGTTTGCATTCCATGTGTTATTGGTATTGCCCGTGCCAGCATCTAGACAAGCTAAATTGTTACGAGTTATTCCTCCTATTATGTTAAAAGATCCTCCCACAAAAACTTTATTGCCTACCGCTACTACAGAAAAAAGACTTGCACCAGAACTGGCCATGGTTGTATTAAAAGTTGTGAGTGTGCCTAAAGGTAGATTAAAGGAGGCAATATTAGCTCTGCTAGTGGCTGCTATGCTATTAAATGCCCCTGCTACATAAAGTATATTTCCTATTTTGCTAAACGACCTAATAACCATTGAAGGAGTGCCAGGATTCCAAGTGCTTACAGCGCCAGTAGCGGTATCTACCGAGGCAATTCCCGATCTAACAATACCTCCAACATTTGAAAATGATCCACCCAAGTAAACTTTATCTTGGAAAGTTGTCATGGTAAGTGTTCTGCCATTAATATTGGGATTCCAAGCAAGTACATTTCCATTCCCATCAATTCTTGCAGCCCTATTGCGCAATATTCCGCCCACACTTGTAAAATTGCCTGTTACGTACCAACCCCCTAGTCCATCTGGAATGGCGCAATCTACATCTCCATTAATAGTTGGAAAATTTAAACTAACCCAATTGGTATGCCTAAATGCAGGTGCGCCAGCAGATTCTAGAAACTCACCCACCAAAGAAAATTGTCCACCCACAAACAAAGTATCACCTAGTGTGGCCATTGCTTTTACCACGCCATTAACATTACTGTTGGTTAATAAATTTGATAGTTGTCCTTGGTTATTTAAATGAGCAATTCTTCCTGCATTTTGCCCTCCAACTTTAGAAAAGTCACCTCCAATAAAAACACCTCCATTTCCATCTGGTGTACTTGCATTCACCACACCATTTGGTTGATCCCAAGATGCAGCGGGTTTTCCAGTTACCTTATTGATAATTGTGCCATAACTTGCAATACTATCAGCATAATAAACACTCGAGAAATTGCCAGTCATAAACACCGTATCATTTTTAGAGACCATGTTGTAGACCATTCCAGTGGTTTGTGGATAGCTGGGAATAATTCCTTGAGCAAAAACAAAGCCTTGGTTAAGCCCTGTAAATAATAGGAATGTTAAAATTGCCTTTAATTTTATTGAAATGTTTTTCATGGTTAAAGTTTAAAACTCCAAACTCATGCCATCAAAGGTTCCGCTGCTCATGAGGAGTAGGTTTTCGTTGCCTGTGAAATGGCTGTCTATAAAGGCGCGTAGCTCGTTTTTGTCGGTAAATACTTGTACGTTTTCGCCAAATCCTTTGGCTACTTCTGAAACAGAAAGCATGGGCATTTTTTTAATTTCTAGGGCATGTTTGCTAAACAAAACGGCCCTGATATCTGCCTTGTCTAAAGTGTCTTTGTAATGTGGTAAAAAGTCCTTGTTGAGACTGCTAAAAGTATGCAATTCATAAGCAGCAATGAGCTTGCGTGAAGGGTATAATTCGCGCACGGCATTCACCGTTGCTTTTAGTTTGGATGGCGCATGTGCAAAGTCGCGAATCACTAGGCAATTGTGCGTTTCTTTGATGGTTTCTAAACGCTTGGCAGTGCCTTTAAAACTTTGTATGGCCTCGTAAAATTGTGCTTGGTTCAGACCGGCTTTTATACAAGCATGTTTGGCGGCCATCATGTTTTGTAAGTTGTGCGTGCCAAAGAAAGAAAGTGCAATAGGAGCAGAGGCGCCGGTGCTTTCTGGAGGTAAAATAAACTGACCGTTTTCTACAGAAAATTTGGGTGTGGTATAGGCAATTTTTTCGCAAAGCGTTTCGGTCTGAACCAATAATTTTTCGACTTCTGAATCGGCTGCACAGTAAATGATGGCGCCATCTTTGGGAATATCGGTGATAAATTTTTGGAACTGCCAAACATAGTTTTCAAAGGTTGGAAACACGTTGATATGATCCCAAGCAATGCCAGTTATGATGCCAATATTGGCGTGGTATAAGTGAAATTTGGGACGTAAATCGAGGGCAGAAGTGAGGTATTCATCGCCTTCAAAAACGGCAATTTTGGAGGTATTGCTAAAGCCTACCATGGTTTCAAAGCCTTCTAATTGTGAGCCTACCAAGTAATCAAACTCCATATTGTGGTAGTTTAATACATGCAATATCATGGCGGTGGTGGTGGTTTTACCGTGACTGCCACCTACCACAATTCTAAGTTTATCTTTGGTTTGCTCATACATATATTCTGGGAAGGAATATATTTTTAGTCCGAGTTCTTGCGCACGTGCAATCTCTGGATTGTCTTTGCGGGCGTGCATTCCCAAGATTACCGCATCTAGATCTTTGGTAATAAGTTCTGGTTTCCAGCCAAACTCTTTGGGTAGAATTCCGTATTTGTTTAAGCGAGATAAGGCAGGCTCATAAATTTCGTCGTCGGTACCTGTTACTTGATATCCTTTTTTATGAAGAGCGATGGCCATATTGTGCATTACAGCACCGCCAATAGAAATGAAATGTATACGCATTAATTGAGTTTGAATTTGATAGGTAAGGTGAATTTACAATTTACAGGTTTGCCATTTTGTTTGGCAGGTCTCCAATCTGGCATTGATTTTACAAGCCTAATGGCTTCTTCATCTAATCCCCAACCTTGAGCTTTCCCTAATTGGGTGATGTTGGTTACCTTGCCTTCTTTGGTTATAACAAAGCCAACATAAACAGTGCCTTCAATTTTGTTTTCTTTGGCTAGGTTTGGGTATTTTAAATTTTTAACTACATATGTATAAAGTTGCTCGTTGCCCCCATAAAATTCGGGCATTTGCTCCACATAAGTCATGATTTCTCCTTCAACAATAACTTCATTTTCAACACTAGAATCTTGAATATCTTGGGCTTGAGTTTGATGATTAAAAAGCAAAAATCCCATTAATAAAAGCAGTAAGGATTTAATGTATAAGGTGTTTTTCATTAGCAACAAAATTATATTTTTTTCTTGCTAATTGCTATTCTTTGGAGGTCTGAACTGAATATATATGTGTCACCCTCCGGTGATATATATATATGCCATCCCTCCGGGATTAAATATGTGTCATCCCTCCGGGATTATTATTGTTTAGGCAATCTAGTGATTGATATATATGCCATCCCTCCGGGATTATCACGATTTTACCCCTTTGGGGTATAATCGTGACGTCATACTTGTGACAAATGTTTTGGCTGAGATAAATATAAATACCAATGCATCACTAAAACCATAACCCCAGAGGGGTGTCATGTATCTAGTTCGAAGAGTATAACAAAAAACTATAACCCCAGAGGGGTGTCATATATCTAGTTCGAAGAATATAACAACAAATTATAACCCCAGAGGGGTGGAATATATATACTACCAGAGAGGTGACATTTCTTTAGCCGGGTGAAGGGATTATATAATTCAAATAATCATGTTCAATTTTTATTGAAAAACTGAACATGATGGCAAAATGTGTTCAGTTTTATGAGGAAATATTTGGCGTTGGTTTGTTTTTTATAGAGGCTGAAACTGCCTGATTTTACTGAGAATTTTATTTATTTATTTATTTATTTATTTATTTATTTATTTATTTATTTATTTATTTATTTATTTATTTTACTAAGCCTAATGCCTTAATTTGCCTCTATTTATTTTCACTAAGTAGCCAATAAATTGCAATTAATATTTAGCCTAAATTCAAAAAAAACAAACATGAAAATTTTTTTTAAAGCCTTTGCCATTTTAGCGATCTTTTTCATTTTTCAACCAAAGGTAAACGCAGCAGTTTATACTTGGATTGGGGCAAATAATGAGAACTTTTATACACCATCAAATTTTAGCCCTTCTAGAAATATTTCTACTGTTACAGATACCATTATTATTACCTCTGGATTGGGTGGAGATACAATTGTTGCAAATGCAATTTATGTTTCTAATCCAAACTATTACTTTTTTCAAATGGGGACACTTAGAATTACAAATGGCAGGAAAGTAACTCTTCATTGTAAATCAAATACTAATAGCTACACAAGTTGTTTTGCTATAAATGGGGTTGGTGGAATTTCATTACAGGTAGATACTAATTGTGAGTTAAATGTTTACGGAAATGGGAATTTATGGATACCAGGTTTTTATGCTTTTTTTGATGTTGGGAACCAATCCAATGCTAGTGAAGCAATTATTAATGGTAAGTTTACAGTCAATAGTATTACAGCAAAAAAAGGTGCTTTTGAACCATATCAAAATTCTTTAACTGTGCATTTTCAAAAATGTCTGGTTACAATAAATGGGACTTTTGAAATACTTTCTGATCAGATAAATTTAACAAATTATCCAAACAAAATTTACTTTCACCGAACAAGTAGTTTGCGTTCAAAAGTAGTTTTGAATGGGGATTTTATTTATACTGGAGGTAGAGGAAATGCCGACTTTAGAGATTCAATTTTACAAGTTCAACCAAGTGGGCGGGTGATCTTAAACTTCCCAGCAAATGCAACAGAGCATAGTTTAAAAGGAATTTTTCTGCCGGGTTCGCAAGTTGTTATTAACGGACATCCAGGGTCGGATACAGCGCTTATTACCTTGCCTGATAGTATTTCTAATTTAGTGGTGAATACCAATGGAAATAGTAGACCGCTGCATTTTATTGCTAGGTCGAATTATACAAATTCACTTGTGCCTGTTTTAATAAAAGGAAACGTAACCATCAACAATACTGGTTCTAGTTATGTTGAATTTAACCATCCTGATAGCAATAGGACTGCCACCATTGAAGGCAACTTAACCTTAAACGGAGGTGGCTTGCAGATTCGCAATTATTCTAATAATGCCAACGATTTAGGTTCGCGACTATATGTTAAAGGTAATTATTTGCAAAATGGTGGGACCTTAAATTTTATTGGAGCGCATCCAAAAGTTGGGCAATTATTTGTAGGCGGTAACTTTTTTCAATATGGTGGTTTGGTAAAAAATACCAGTGGCTCTTTGTATCCGCAAATTGTATTCAATGGCAATACCGCTCAAACCTTGCGTTTGCGTTCCAATGTTGATGATAGCATTACTTTTGTATTTAACAATGCTGCTGGTTTTGTTTTGGATAGTAACTTGGTTGTTGGAACAGGAAGCACAGTAAATTATATCAGTGGTGCATTTAGCGGAGCGGGTAGTGTTGTTTATTCAAGTCCTAATTCAACGTTGATGTTCGCCAATACTGTTGCAACCACACCAAGTAGTTATTTATGGTCGAACACCCTTGTGCCCTTCAATGTAACTTTAAACAATACAGCACCCATAACACTTCCTGGCAGCCGATTAATTAGTAGGTCGTTAACAGTTGGTCAGGGTGTTTTAGATATAGCAACAACCGATTCATTAACCATAGGTAACTCAAGCAATCCAGCGGTAGTAGTGCAAACTGGCACCGGACGTATCCGGGGCAAAATGAGCCTTTGGATAGGAGCAGGCAACGGCGTTTTTCTATTTCCAGTTGGTTCAAACAGTAAATTAAAAACGATACAAGTTCAATACACCAATGCACCAACTTTAGGAGGTACATTAAGTGGAAGCTATGTGAGTGCGCTTCCAGGAAACAGTGGCTTACCTTTGATACAAGGCACAGATTCAATTTTTAAAACCATTGACGACGGCTATTGGAAAATTAGCAGTGGCAATGGCCTAAATGGCGGCACCTATACTGTTAAGGCTTTTGGTAACAATGTTACTGGTGTGAGTCAGTACCAAAAATTGGCCTTGCTTAAAAGAGTTAATTCAACATCACCCTGGACTATCCCAGGTGTGCATGTTGCGCCAGTTGGGAAGAATGATTCCTTTTATGTTTCAAGAAGTGGCCTAACAGGATTCAGTGATTTTGCAATTGCCGAAAGTTCTACGCAAACATCCAATCCAAATATTGGTAACAATACTATTGGTTCAGACCAAACGATATGTGCCGGTTCAAGTCCAATTTCATTGGCAGGGTCGGTTCCTACCAATGGCAATGGTATTTTTACTTATTTGTGGATACAGGCTACAGCAGCTGCTACAGGGCCTTATACAGCTGCAGTTGGTTTAAATACAAACCAAAATTATGCTCCTCCAATACTTAATGGTTCTGTTTGGTATCGTAGGCTTGTTTATTCTGGAACTGCTTTGGATACTTCCAATTTTATTTTTATAAATGTTCTTCCTAAATTAAAGGTGGGTTTTACCATCAATAAACAGATTCAATGTTTAAATGGTAACCAGTTTATCTTTACCGATACAACAGTTGGTAATACCAATAGATTGTGGAAATATGGCAATGGTGATACTTCAACCAGTGCAAGTTTGGTGATTAGTTTTCCGGCTAGCGTAGAAAATAGCTATCCAATTAAGTTGTATGGTTCTATTGCCGGTAATTGCATGGATTCTTTTGCCAATACGGTTTATATAGTAAACAATCCTGTTACCAAACCAATCATTGGAGATTCTGTAATTGATTATTTTAGTACAGTGGTTTATCAAGTTCCTGCGCGTAATGGTTCTACGTATAGTTGGTATTTTAATAACGGTTTGGGAAACAGTACTTCTAATAGCATTCAAATTAAATGGACCACAGTGGGTGTTGACCAAATTAAATTGGTGGAACTTGCGAATAATGGATGTAAAGGTGATACGGTTTATAAGGATATAACCATTAATAAGGTCAATGGGATTGACGATAATTTGGGTGATAGAAATATTCATTTATATCCCAATCCTAACAATGGTAGGTTTACCATGAGTTACAAGGGTAATGATTTGAAAGAGATAAAGGCATTTGATGTTTTTGGAAAAGTGGTGCTTAGTCAGAAATTTGAAATAGGAAATACTGAGATGGATGTTGACTTGTCTGCATTCAGTGAAGGGATATATTTTATGGATTTCACCTTTGGTGATGATGTGAAAGTGATGAAGAAAATCTATATCAAAAAGGATTAGGGGGTATATATATATGTCACCCCTCTGGGGTTATGATTTTATAGGCAATCTAGTGAATTATATATATGTCATCCCTCCGGGATTATAATTATTTTACCCCTTTGGGGTAAAATCGTGACGTCATTCTTGGGACAAATGTTATGGCTGAAATGATTATAAATTCCAATGCATCACTAAAACCATAACCCCGGAGGGGTGTCATGTATCTAGTTAGATGGATATACCAACAAATTATAACCCCGGAGGGGTGGCATATATCTAGTTCGAATATATATACCAACAAATTATAACCCCAGAGGGGTGGCATAAATATAACCATAGAAGGGGCAAGACAGTGCCACCCCTCTGGGGTTATGATTGTGTGAGCCCTGCGGTGATATATATAAACAAATTATAACCCCGGAGGGGTGCTATGTATCTAGCTCAGAGAATATAACAACTAGTTATAACCCCAGAGGGGTGGCATAAATATAACCATAGAGGGGACAAGACAATGTATTCTCTAAGGCATTATTAATATGCCACCCCTACAGGGTTATATTCGTTTTATCCATCGGGTGTTATATACATATCATCCCTCTGGGATTATGTTTGTGTTATCCCTTGGGGATTATATACGTGCCATCCCTCCGGGATTATGTTTATGTCATCCTCCGGGATTATAGTTGTGTTATCCCTTCGGGATTATAGTTTTGTTATCCCTCCGGGATTATGGTGGTGTTATCCCTCTGGGATTATGATTGTGTTATCCCTTCGGGATTATGATTGTCTAGGCAATCTAGTTAATTATATATATGCCATCCCTCTGGGATTAAATATGTGGCCATCCCTCTGGGATTATGATGGTGTTATCCCTACGGGATTATAGTTGTGTCATCCCTACGGGATTATGATTGTGTTATCCCTTCGGGATTTAATACAAGTTATCCCTTTGGGATTAGAATAAAATAGATAAAGTATTAAATTGCTAGCAATTAGAATTTTGTGCCTATCATACCCAGGAAATTGCTATATTTTGTGCTTCTTTTAATTAGTTTTAAAGGATTTACACAACCTGTTGCCAATTTTTCTGCGAATCAAACGTATGGCTGTGCGCCCATGCTGGTGCAGTTTACCAGCCTTTCTACCAATAATCCCATTAATTATTTATGGGATTTTGGCAATGGAAATAAATCTACCCTTCAAAATCCATCGGCTTCTTTTGTTACTGCTGGAAAATATACCGTAAAATTAACCGTAAGTAATTCTTTAGGTACCAATATCAAAACAATGGTTGATTATATCACTGTTTATCCTTTACCTAGCGTTGATTTTCAAGTTACAAGTACCTCTGGTTGTGCTCCTCTTAAGATTGGTTTTACTGATATAAGCAGCTCGCCATTAAGTACCATTTCTGCTTGGTCGTGGGACTTTGGAGATGGTCAGGTTTCTAATCTTAAGAATCCTTTTAACACATTTAGCAATGGAGGTTCTTACCATATCAGTTTGATGGTTACGGATGGCAACGGGTGTAAAAAAGCATTGATTAAAAATAATTATATATTGGTTCAGACCAAACCTATAGTTGATTTTACGGCCAGCCCTTTCTTTGGTTGTACCGCACCCTTTGCAACACAATTTACTAGTAGCGTTTCTCCGGCATCGGTCTACAGTTACAAATGGGACTTTGGCAATGGCAACCAGAGCACCGCTAAAGATCCTGCGGCAAATTATGCAGCGCACGGACAATTTAATGTTTCATTGCGGGTTACAAATGCGGCTCAATGTACGGTAAATGTGGTGAAGCCAGCCTTTATTAAGGTAGTAGATGTGGTTCCCAATTTTATCATAAGTGGTACTCCAGATTTATGTGCGCCTGGAAAAATTGCCCTATTCAATACTACCAATTTCGACACTTTTGGCATAACCTATGAGTGGTATTTAAATGGGGCTTTGGTTTCAAATTTTAAACATCCCGTTTTAAATAATTTGGCAGCAGGCACCTACTCATTGGAACTCAAGGTTAAGATTGGAAATTGCATAGTAAATGCCTTGAAGCCTTCCTTTTTTACGGTATTGCCTTCTTCTAAAAGTAATTTTGATGCCAATAGATTGTGGTTTTGCAAAACGCCCGCAAACGTTAATTTTCGCGACTCTAGCATCAATGCTGTTTCTTGGCAATGGAACTTTGGAAATAGTACAAGTTCAAGCCAAAAAAATCCAAGCGCCAATTACCTGCAAAATGGTACCTATACTGTTTCATTGATAACCACACATGCAAATGGATGCAAGGATACTTTGGTGAGGCCTGCCTATATAGTGGTAAAGCCAGCAATGCTTGGAACTCTTATTCAGCCAAGATCTGGTTGCTTTCCTTTGGCGGTTCAATTTTTTGTGAATGATACCAATACTCCACCTTTTACACAGTTTAACTGGAATTTTGGGAAGGTAGGTGCAAATGCAACGAGTAAAAATGCAAATTATACGTATTTAGATACAGGTATTTATTTGGTAACATTATTGGCTACTACGGTAGAAGGTTGCAGCTTTTCAAAAGTGGATACGGTGAAGGTAGGAATGCCTGTAAAGCTTGATTTTTCTAGTCTTAAAAGGGTTTATTGTTACAGTGAACAACCCGTGGTTTTTACCAAGAATAGCATTCCTAATTTACCCAATTTAAAGTATACCTGGACGCCAATTGATACGAGTATCATTTTATCACAAAACGAGAATCAAATTGTGTTTAAAGATACCGGCACCTTTGATGTTGGTTTGGTGGCAAACCATCATGGTTGTCTCTCTGATACGGTTAAGCAAAAATACATTCGAATTCTTGGTCCAATTGCACGTTTTACTACCAGTTTAGCAGGTTGCTCCAAGTCGTTTGTGACATTTAATAACCTTACCCGTGGGGGGAACAAATTTATTTGGAATTTTGGTGATGGTTGGACATCTTCTTCTAGAAATGTTACCCATGATTATGACAGCAGTGGGACATATTTGGTTACCCTTTTGGCCATAGACACCCTTACAGGTTGTAGCTCTGTTCACTCCTTAAGTGTAAACATACAAACGGGTATAAAACCTAGTTTTACTATGTCGGAAAAGGTTGCTTGTATGCCGCATACCTTAACCTTAACCAATACCACACAGCCTGCATCAGATTTTGTATTTTGTGAATTTACGGTAGGTGGAAATACCTATACTGGAAATAAAGTAAATGCGCTTTTGGTTAATCCTGGAAAGTATTCTGTTACCATGAATATTAGGGATAAAAATGGGTGTTCGTACACTTTACTTAAAACCGATTCTATTTTGGTAAGTGGAGGCCAAGTGAAGTTAAATGCAAGTTCCTTTTTTGGTTGTGCGCCCATGCTCATGCAGGTGGTTGATTCATCTAGAACCGACTTACCGATACGCAAAAGAATATGGTATTGGGGGACAGGAGATTCAACAGTTTATGGGCACCCCGATTCAATTTATTCTAGGTATATTTATCAACTTCCACCTGCCTATCAGAACAGTGGATTTACTTTGAAATTGGTGGTGGAGGATAGCATGGGATGCAGGTTTTCATTAAATAGAAAACTGTTTATATCTAAACCAAAGCCACTGTTTACCTTTAAACAAGAAAAGAATTGTATAGCAGATACATTTGTCTTTACGCCCATTGCTGATGATTTGGTAGGATTAACTCCAATGAACTATACTTGGAATATAGATAATCATATTTCTACTGCCCGCACCCTTAAAAAAGTGTATAGCGCAGATACCTCCATTTTAGTGAAATTGATAGCAACGGATGCCTATAATTGCAAGGATTCTTTTGCCCAAACTTTTCATATTGTAACGGGTCCGCCTAAAGTAGATTTTGATGCGAACCCAAAGAAAATCAACTGTCCGGGACCACCAATTTATTTTACCGATTATTCAAAAGCAGGCACTACACCCATCAAGAATTGGTATTGGGAGTTTGGCGATGGCGGACAATCAAGTTTGCAAAATCCCACCCGTATTTATCTTTTGCCTGGGTCTTATTCTGTTAAGCTTACCCTTACAGATAGTATAGGATGCACCTCATTTAAAAGCATTCCCGATATGATTGTTATTGGTGGTCCACAAGGTAATTTTACACTTGCACCCAATTATGGTTGTGTACCCTTAACCGTTGATTTTAGTGCTACTGCCACCAATGTTATAAAGTTTGAATGGGATATGGGAGATGGAACCATAGATACCAATGCCAATACAAAACACACCTATACCCAAGCAGGTAGGTATATTCCAAACTTAACGTTAACTGATTCGGCAGGATGTAAAGTTGGATTGCCTCCTATTGATTCGATTTCTGTTTTTCCCAATCCACAAGTAGATTTTTTTGCCAGTAAAAAGAAGGCATGTTTGGGGGCAAGCATAACACTTACGGGAGATGTTGTACACCCATTTCCGGTTAATTATCATGTATGGAATATAGATGGAGTTTTGCATTATTCAATTGGTCCGCACACCTACTTATGCAATCGTTTGGGCAATATTCCAGTGATGTTTAAGGTTATTGACGACCAAGGATGTGTGGGGCAAAAAATAGATTCTGTAGCAGTGAGTGTTTTTAAAGATACTATTCCGCCCCAAAAGCCTACTGCCTATAGAGCAAGTGTAGAAACCGATGAGATGGTATCCTTTTCCTTTCCATCAAATACGGAGGTAGATTTTGATTATTACCTTATCCATTACAATTGGAATGGGGTGAGTTTTGGCCAACAAAGGCCGGTAAATAACTTGAACGATACCTTTCAATATTTTAACAATTTAAGTACACGCTTCTATAACTATTCTTATGAAATGCAGGCTGTAGATGTATGTAATAATCGGTCTGAACCAAGTCGTAGACATACCACAGTTGAGCTTAAGGCAAATGGTGTGGTGAACGCGGTACAGCTGAACTGGACGCCTTATGTGGGCTGGGATTCTGTGAATACTTATGTGGTTTATAGGTTGAATGAGCAGCTGAACTTATTTGAGAAGATTGGCGAAGTTCCTGGTTCAAATTTAGCTTATGTAGATAGTTTGGTGTATTGTCATAAGCTCACTTTTTATAAGGTAATGGCTAGTTATGGTGGACAAGTTTCTATGAGTGATACTGCAGCGGCCATACCACTATTTTTGGCTAATACACCGCATACCAGAACGGTGAGAGCTACAGTAGAAAACAATAGGCAGGTATTGGTTCAATGGCAAAAGAGGAATCATAAATTTCCGTATAAGTTTGTGATAGAAAAGAGGAGTTTAGATCCTAATCGCATGTTCAAGCGCATTGTTTTGGATCAGACCGAAACTGCATTTTTGGATGCAGACGTGGATGTACAAAATTACGCATATGAATATTTGGTATTTATTGAAGACGCTTGTGGTGGTTTAGGAGAACCCTCTAATATGGCTAAAAGTTTGTTGTTGCAAATAGATATGGAGAAGAATGATAAGTTGGTGGCAGATCCTGTGTTGAGCTGGAATCCCTACAAGGAATGGGCTTCTGGGGTGGAGCTGTATGAGTTATTTTTTAGGAATGATAGTTTGGGAATTGACCAATTGATAGCCACAAAAATGATGGGAGATACCTTTGCGGTGAAGCACAATTATTTGAGTTTTAATCAAGATGATTATTGTTATCAGGTGGTGGCTTATCAGAAAGACAGCAATTGGGTTGAAAGTTGGTCGAACCTCGCTTGCATGAATACCGCGCCGAGGTTGTATGCACCCAATGCCTTTACCTGCAATGGAGATTTGCTGAATGATGGTTTTTTGATACAAGGTGTTTTTATCAAGAGTTTTGAGTTGCGCATTTACAATAGGTGGGGCGAAACGGTTTATGAAACCACTGACTTGTATGCCGCTTGGGATGGCACGTTTAATGGCGCTCCCGCGCCCTCAGATGTTTATGTATTTGTTGCCACAGGGTATGGTCGTAAAGGTAAATTTGCAACGCTAAAAGGTAATGTTACCTTGCTTCGTTAATATTAAATTTTACCAGAATGGTGAATTTAACATTAACTGGAATTCCATCTATTTTTCCTATATTTTATTTATTATTGTTTACTATGAAAAATACAATCTACTTTAAGTTTTTGGTTCTATTTGCTTTTGGATTTCTTGGTTTTGATGCAGTTGCACAAGTTTCAGAAAAAAAAGATTCTGCTTCTTCTGTGAAAGGGTCAAAAGCAAATGATATCCCCTATCAAACTGAACAAATGCCTGACTTTCCAGGTGGGGTAGACAAAATGTATGAATACCTAAGTAGTAATGTTGTATACCCTATGGAGGCAAGAAAGAAGAAAAAGCAAGGTAAGGTTGTGTTGAATTTTGTTGTAACTCAATCGGGTGAAATTACAGATATAATGTCAGTTAATGAGCCAATTGGTTATGGAATAGAGGAGGAGGCTATTAGGGTTGTGAAGGCAATGCCTAGATGGAATCCAGGTATGATAAATGGAAAGCCAGTTACGGTAAAGTTTACTTTGCCAATTAGGTTTGCACTCAATTGATTTTTGAGTTGCATTTTTTTAAGATTTTTTGATAAAAATTGTTGGTTCGAACCTGCTTTTTTATAATTTTATATGATGAAATTAATTAGCCTACTTTTTTTGTTGCCAAGCTTATGTTTTGGACAGGATTCCTTTAGGAAAGTAAACTTAAAGGAAGTTAAACTGGTGCTAGCAGATAGCGCAAAATATAACTATTCGGGTTTGATGAATAGGTATTTAAAAAAAGATACTATGCTGCTAGAAGATGATTTTTTCTATTTGTATTATGGTGGGGCAGTGCAAGAAAAATACAGTCCGTACGGAAGTGGAGATGATAAAAAATTGAAGGAAATTTTAAACAGTAAAGAGAAGCACAGTGAAAAGGACTTGGAGAAGATTATTACCTTAAGTGAGAAAGTGCTGAAGGAAATGCCCTTTGATGTTGACAATTGGCTTTACCTTGCCTACGCATATAAAATGTTGGATAGGGATGCAGAGCGGAGAAATGCGATAGCGATGTTTAGGGGAATTATGGAAACGATTTATTCTACGGGTGATGGTAAAACGGAGGAAACCGCCTTTTGGGTGATTAATGTAGGTAATGAATATACAATGTTGAATTGGATGGATTTAGAATCTGCAGGTATGCAAAGTTTAACTGCTATGCAATGTGATCGATTAAAAGTGAAGAAAAACGACGAAGGTATAGAGGCGGTATATTTTAATGTTAGCATCTTGTTTGATAGTATGAGTAAGATGTTTAATAAGGAAAAGTAGTTGTTGATTAGTTTTTATGCAGGCGAGTTGATTAAGGAAAGGATTGCAAATCCTTTCCAGCTATTTTTATGCAAGCGAGTTAATTAAGGAAAGGATTACAAATCCTTTCCAGCTATTTTTATGCAAGCGAGTTGATTAAGGAAAGGATTGCAAATCCTTTCCAGCTATTTTTATGCAAGCGAGTTAATTAAGGAAAGGATTACAAATCCTTTCCAGCTACCAAAACAGTGGCTAGTTCGGATTTGTAATCCGAACCCAGCTAACCATTCCAGCTAATTAAACAAAACAGTGCTAGTTCGGATTTGTAATCCGAACTTTTACAAAATGGCCAAAGGCAATGTAAGTCCCAGCAAAAATTTTATAGTTTGGCAGATTGATTTTTTTATTAAACTTGTTCCATGGAATTATTTACAATAGATACGGGGTATTTTAAGTTGGATGGTGGAGCCATGTTTGGCGTGGTTCCTAAGAGCATTTGGAACAAGGCCAATCCTGCAGATGAGAACAATATGATTCGTTTGGCCATGCGTTGTTTGTTGGTTCAGGACGGAAAAAGATTAATCTTAATAGACAATGGTATTGGCAATAAGCAGGATGATAAATTTTTAGGATTTTACTTTTTGCATGGCGATGATAGTTTGGAGAAATCGTTGAACAAACATGGCTTTACCAAGGCAGATATTACCGATATGGTTTTAACCCATTTGCATTTTGATCATTGTGGCGGAAGTATTGAGTGGAATAAGGATAGGACAGCTTTTCAAACGGCCTTTCCCAATGCTACCTATTGGGTTGCTGAGGCGCATTGGAATGAGAGTCAGAAGCCCAATGCACGTGAGAAGGCGAGTTTCTTGCGCGACAATATTTTGCCAATACAAGAGAGCGGACAGTTAAAATTATTGAAGGAAGGGGAGTTGTTTCATCCAGAGATTGATTTGATTTATTCTAAAGGCCATACCAATCAAATGATTCATCCCATTATTCCTTATCAAGGAAAGCGTGTGGTATATTTGGCAGACGTTATTCCAACACAAGCGCATATTCCTACGGCTTATGTGATGGGTTATGATGTTCGTCCGCTCGACACCATGCAGGAGAAGAGTGCGATTTTAGCAACTGCTGCTGAGCGTGGTGATATTTTGTTTTTTGAGCATGACCCATTTCACGCAGCTTGCACGGTGCAGCAGACAGAGAAGGGAATTAGGTTGTTGGAGCAGGTGGTGATTTAGTTGATGAGAAGTCGTCCATAGACCATAGACCATGGTCCATAGTATAAAAATAATGAATCCATACCTTCATTTAATCATCCATTGGCTATTGTTTTATGGCGTGCACAGTGCTATGGCATCTACGCGGGCAAAGGATTGGGTTAGCCAGCATGCAAAAGGGAGTGTGCCTTATTATCGGTTTATGTATAATGGCGTTTCGTTGCTTTTATTTTTCATGGCTGTTTGGGTTCAAACCGAAATAGAAGAAGAAAGGTGGTATAGCTCGCAGGTATTGTTTATATTGGGCTTGGTGCTTATGATATTGGGTTTGGTAATGGCTTATTTAAGTTTTAGAAATTATCAAATGAGCGAGTTTTTGGGATTGATGCAATGGCGCAATAAAACGTTTAATGCGGCCATTTCGGAGGAGTTAAAAATTAACGGTCTGAACCAATTGATGCGACACCCATTGTATACCGCGAGCTATCTTTTATTGTTTGGTTATTTAATGTATAAACCTTGCTGGGGAAGTTTTATCTTTAGCTTTATTGGCTGCGTATATTTATATGTTGGGGCAAGATGGGAAGAGAAAAAATTGCTTAAACAATTTGGCAGTGCTTATCAAAACTATCAAATGAATGTGCCTATGTTTTGGCCAAGAATATTCTAATTTAGGACTAAATTTATTACACTTGTTGTATTGGTTCAAACCGAAATAAAAAAGCATGAATGCAAAGGATATGGAAACAAAAAAACACTTGAAAATTTGTGAAAAGGGACACCGATTTTATAAGAGTTCTGATTGTTTGGTTTGTCCCATTTGTGATTTAAATGAAAGACCTGAGAATGGTTTTTTGGCTGACCTAGCTGCCCCTGCTAGGCGTGCTTTGGAGAATAATGGCATACAAAGCTTGGCGCAATTGGCAGAATATAGCGAAAAAGAGGTGTTGAGCTTTCATGGAATGGGTAAAAGTAGTATGCCCAAATTGCATAAATTTCTGGCTGAAAAGGGCCTAAGTTTTAGGTTGGAATAGGTAATTCTACCTTTGATGTATTTTTACAAGAGAATTACATGTATTGACTTATAATTCTCCTAAATTTGTATTAAAATAATTATACAAATTATGCATATATCTACACAGACAAAAAGATGGCAAATCAGTTTGCTGTTTTTCCTTGTACTATTTGGAGGCTTTTTTGCGCAAGCGCAGACTTTGAGCACCACATCAACGTTTTTGAATAATAATGGTTCTGGAGGGGTTACTTTTAACTTACAAAACACCAATAGTTATCCAATTATTATTTCTGAGATAAGAGGTGTGATAGGAACAACAGGAACTTCTCCTGTTTCTATGTATTACAATACAACACCTGTGAGTGGTGCACCATCTACCATAACTTCGGCCAATGGCTGGAATTTAGTTGCCTCTGGGTCGGTAAGTGCTACAGGAAATACTACTACCACCACCACACAAACTTTGCTGAGTGGTTTAAGTTTTATTGTTCCTGCAAATACCACCTATGGCATATTGGTTTATGCATTGAACCAAAGATATTTTACTTTATCTGCAGGAACCACAACGGTTTCTCAATCTGGTGTAAACCTTATAACAGGAACCAGTATTGGTTATGGTGGCACGGGTATTCCGCCTGTTGCCCCAACGATTACACCTAGGGGATGGATTGGCCAAATAGTTTTTGCACCTGCCATTGCATGTAGTGGAACACCTACAGCGGGTAATGCGGTTGCAAATTTAAGTTATGCATGTGCCGGACAAAATATTGGTTTAAGTTTAGCGAATGATTCTATCAGAACTGGAATTACCTATCAGTGGTTGCGTTCTACCTTTTCTGCAAATGGACCTTATTCAATAATTGTTAATGATACAAATAGAAGCACTATAGATACTCAATCTGTAAGTACTTGGTATAGGTGTTTGGTGACATGCAATGGAACTAATTCTGATACCTCTACCGCTGTATTTGTTGCAACGAGTACAGCACCTTTGTCTGGAATATATACAGTTGATCCGGCCTCGCCGCAATCCTCAACCAATTATTGGAGTTTAAATGCCTTATCAACCGAATTGAGTTGTGTGGGAGTAAGTGGTCCGGTTACCATAAATGTGGTGAGCGGCGCGAATCCCTATAATGAGCAATTAACATTTGGAAACATACCTGGTACCTCTGCTACCAATACCGTGACATTGAATGGTAATGGAAATACGATAGCAACACCATTATCACCAATAATTTCCTTTTTGGGAACGAAGCATTTTATATTAGACAGTTTTAATATTGTTGCAACAGGAACTACCTTAAGTGGTTTTGGGATTTATATTAGCAATCAGGCTCAGAATATTATCATAAGGAAAAATAAGGTGGATGTAGGGTCAACAGCCACAGCCACTAGCAATGCTGGTATTGTGATTTCGGGGTCGGTTACCTCACCAACTACAGCCGGGAGTAATGCCATAAACATAATTATAACCGATAATGAGGTAGTAGGAGGATATTATGGAATTACAGCTCTTGGAGTTGCATCATATTTAAATAATACCGGACATATTATTCAAAATAATATTGTAAGGGATTTCTATTTATATGGTATTTATTTAGTGAATGCAGATACTGCGCTGGTTGCAAACAATGATATACATAGGTTGAATAGGGGAACAATAAGTACCTTTTATGGTATTTATTTAGGAACCAGCAGAAACATAAAAGTTAGGAACAATAGAATACATGATGCAGGAACAGGTTCTTATACAGCTTATCCTGTATATGTAACAGTTTCGGCTAATTCGGTTGGATATGAAACTGAGTTTATTAATAATGCTATTTATAATATTAATTCAACAGGTACCATTTATGGAATGTATTTCTTGGGTGCAAGAACCAATATGAAAGTGTATCACAATACGGTTGCATTAGTAACCAATGGTACAGGAGCGGTTCGTTGCTTTTTTGCAAGTACCGCACCAGATAATCATGATTTAAAGAACAATATTTTTAGCATATCTGGAACGGGAACAGGCGCTAAATTCAATATTTATATAACAACTACCTCTACAACCTTTACTTCTAATTTTAATAATTTCCATATGGGAGCTTCGGCAGGAACCAACAATGTTGGTTACTGGGGAGCTAATAATTTAACCTTGGCAAATTGGATTACCGCTTCTGGAAAAGATGCTAATTCGGTGAGCACAGCTCCTCTTTATGGGAATTTAACTGCAGGGAATATTACTCCTAGTTCATCTGCCATGGATAATTTAGGAACGCCATTGGGTGTAACTACAGATATCAATGGAGCTACAAGATCGGCTACCACACCTGATATGGGGGCTGTTGAATTTACCACAGTGCCTTGTTCTGGTACCCCGGTTTCTGGAGCGGCATCGAGCTCTACTTTATATGCTTGTTCAGCTACATCATTTAATTTAACCTTGAAGAATGATTCGTTAAGAGCTGGTTTAAGCTACCAATGGCAATCTTCTTCAACTGGTTTATCTGGTTCTTTTAGCAATATGGCAGGAGATACCTTTAGGGTTATTTCTAAGGTGCAAAGCAGCTCTAATTGGTATAGGTGTATTGTTACTTGTAATGCGGTAAATAGTGATACTTCACTTTCAACCTATGTGGCAACAAGTACTACGCCACTTTCTGGTACTTATACTGTAAATCCTTCATTGCCTATTTCTTCTACCAATTATCATTCTTTAAGTTACTTTACATCTGAAGTTAATTGCGTTGGATTAACGGGTCCAGTTACCATAAACATTGCACCTGGTGCAGCTACTTTTAATGAAAATATGGTATTTGGAAATATTTTAGGAGCATCTGCTACAAACACGGTTACTATAAATGGAAATGGCAATACTGTTACAAGTGCTGTTTCTCCAGTAGTATCTTTTTCGGGTTCAAAATTCATTACCCTAGATAGTTTAAGGATTGTTGGAACAGGCGCTAATTACAGTGGATTTGGAATTTTGATTAACAACCAATCTGAAAACATTACAATTAATAATTGTAAGATAGATGTAGGCACTAGTTCAACTTTAACTACCAATGCAGGAATAGTTGTTTCTGGTTCTACCTCTTCTGCCACCACGGCTGGTAACAATGCGCAAAACCTTGTTATAACTAACAATGAAGTTATTGGTGGGTATTATGGAATTACTTTAATGGGTAATACTTCTTATTTAAATAATAGCAGACATTTGGTTCAGAACAATGTGGTACGTGATTTCTACTTATATGGAATTTACCTTTCTAATGCAGATTCTGTTAACTTATTAAACAATGATGTGCATAGAATGAATAGACCGGTGTTAAGCACATTTTACGGAATCTATTTAACCACTTCAAGAAATATTAAAGTTAGGAACAATAAAGTTCATGATGCTGGGGTTGGAAGTTATACTGCTTACCCAATTTATGTGAGTGTTTCTGCAAATATTACTGGATTTGAAACTGAGTTTACAAACAATTCGGTATATAATATTAGTACTACAGGAACCATTTACGGTATGTATTTATTAGGTGCGCGCACCTATATAAAAATATACCACAATACAATCGCTTTGGTTAGTAATGGAACTGGTACCATTAGATGTGTATTTGCGAGTACAGCTCCAGATAACCATGATTTGAAAAACAATATATTTAGTATTTCTGGCTCTGGAACAGGTACCAAACATTGTATTTATGTTACAACGGTTTCTACTTCTTTTACCTCTGATTACAATGATTTGTATATGGGAGCTACTGCAGGAACCAACAGTGTTGGTTATTGGGGAGCAAACAATACTACATTGGCAAATTGGAGAACTGCTTCTGGTGGGGATTTGAACTCAGTTAATGCAAACCCAGTTTATATCAATTTAGCGGGTGGTAATTTTAGTCCGCTTTCTTTCAACGTAGACAATATTGGAAATCCAATAGCTTCTGTAACCACTGATATTTTTGGAGCAGCTCGTTCTGCAACTACGCCTGATGTTGGTTCTGTAGAGTTTGTGGCAGTGGCGGGTGATATTGGAATTAGTAAGGTAGAATTAGTGAAAAGTAGTCCGTGTTATAATACCGCTGATACCATTAAAGTTACTTTGCAAAATGTTATTGGAGCGTCCATTGATTTTAGTGTAGATCCAATTACCATTGTATGGAGTAAAACGGGTTCATCGCCGCAAACCGATAGCATTCAAATCAATTCTGGGGTATTAGGCGTTGGTTCGAGCAGTACCTTTTTTGCAAATACGGTTAACATGATGCAGCCTGGAATATATGGCGCAAGTGCATTTATTAGAGCTTCAACTATCAATTCCATTTTATCAAATGATTCACTCAATATGTTGGTGCCATTTGAAGTTAAACCGATTCTTTCTGTGTTGCCAAAAACCAGAACGGTAATTAGTAATACAGATACTGTTTCTCTTGAGGCGTTCTCGCCAATGTTTCCAAATGGCGGTGTTTTCTTTAGTGAAATAGCGCATTATAAAGTGGCCACAGGTGCACCTGTAGGTGGATGGCCTAGTTATTTAGTAGCCGATGATTATGTTGAGTTAACAGGTGTTCCAAATAGCAGTATTGCTGGTTATACCATGGAAGAGTGGGATGGTACTACCTTACAACATACTGTAACTTTCCCTGCGGGAGTGGTGTTTAGTCCAAATGGTACTATGGTACTTGCAACCGGACAATTGGGTAGCAGTGTTCCTAGTCCGGCTAACTTTTACTACCATACAGGAAATACAGTTACGCATAGTTCTACGGGCGATAATAGAGGTTATTTGATAAAGAATCCTTCAGGAGTTATTATTGATGCAACCGTTTACGGCGCTTATACTTTCCCTGCTGCTTCGGGTGTAACTGCAGCAATGTGGACAGGCAATACCCCTGCGGTTTCTAGTTCGGGTAACAGATTAAATGCGCCAGATAATAATACGCCATCTTGTTGGGTAAATTCTGGTGTTACTCCTCAAAATCCGAATGTATTAAATAGCGGATTGACTGTTCCAGTGCCAGGCTCTATGGCTGGTTTTAACTGGACGTATTTAGGTAACCCTATAGATACCAATGCTAAGACCAGGGTTGGTCCGTATTTTAATGCTGGTGTTTACTTATACATTGCAACTTACACTAATGTTTGCGGTACGTTTAGAGATACTGTTACCGTTACTGCTACCTCAACGGTGCCAGTTACATTCCTTTCTTTTGAAGGTGAAAAGCAAAATGATGATGTTATGTTGGTATGGAAAACTGCTAGTGAGAAGAACAATAATTTCTTTAATTTGGAAGTTTCTAGTGATGGTAAATCATTTACATCTATTGGCAAAGTAAGAGGTGCAGGTAATTCTAATCAAGTTAAAACATATAACTTTAAGCATGAGCAAGCTTTCTTAACGCATGCCAATGGTGGTGGTTCATTGTATTATAGATTGGCTCAACATGATTTTGATGGAACGGTTAATTTTACTTCTATCATTCATGTTAGGCAAGATTTAAAATCATCTAATTATGTTCAAGTGTTTCCAAATCCAAACACAGGTATATTTAGCATGGTTTCTGATCCTTCTATTAAGTTACAAGGAGGTTTAAAATTGTATAATAGAATGGGTGAATTGGTATGGCAAATGAATGAATCTGCAGTTACAGATAAAATCGATATGAATTTAGACTTAGCTGATGGTATGTATATTTTACAAACCATGGTTAATGATACCAAAGTTTATGTGAAGATTTTGGTTGCTCATTAAGATTTCAATTTATTAAGAATGAAGAAGGTCGGACCAAGTGGTTCGACCTTCTTTGTTTTATGCCACTTTTCTTTGGAGGCTTTAGGTAGTTTTTTTTCGGTCTGAACCAATTACGGCTGCAGCGATTTACTGTCTTTAACGTAGGTTCAGACCGATATTATTGAAAGTTTTTTTGAAAGATATTAGGATGCTTTAAAAGGCAATTTTGCAGCATTGTTGATGACTTAATTAAACAAAATGTGATTATGAATGTTGATTGAGATATTGGTTTTAAAAATGGGTAGCAGCATGCTGTGGCAAAATTGAAGCAAAATGAAAATGAGAGCATTTACAGAGCAAGAAATAGATAGAATTATAGAAATGGCTTGGGAAGATAGAACCACCTTTGATGTAATTAAGCTACAGTTTGGACTTACGCAAGGAGAGGTGGAGCGCTTGATGCGCGCGCAATTGAAGCCGACTAGCTTTAGAAGATGGCGTAAGCGTGTATCCTCTGGGGTTGGTGTAAAACATGCCAGTAAAGCTGTGGCGGATATGCAGCGTTTTAAATGTAGCCGACAAAGAAACATTAGCATGAATAGAATTTCTAAGCGATAAGCAGTTTGGAAAAGCAAGCCATTAATGTAGTTTGGATGAAACGCGATATTCGATCGCAAGACCATGAGCCGCTGCAGGTGGCAACTATAGATGCGCTTCCTTTTATCATCGTTTATCTTTTTGATCCTAGCCTAATGGCTTACCCCGATTGCTCCTTGAGGCATTTGCAGTTTCAATATCACGCTATTCATAGCTTCAACGCTGCCTCGGTTCAGACCGGAAAATGGATTCATGTATGTCATGCTGAAGCGCAAGATTTGTTTAGCTATTTGCAATCTGTGTATGCGGTGCAAAAGATTTTTAGCTACCAAGAAAGTGGCACACAAATTACTTGGGAACGCGATAAAAAGGTGGCAAAATTTTGTAGGGAAAATGGTGTTGAATGGAAGGAGTTTCAGAAAGATGGGGTAGTGCGCGGACTACGCAATAGGGTTGGTTGGGACAAGGCTTGGTTTGCTTCTATTTGCTCTGAACCGATAGGCAATGTGCAATCTACAAATTGTTTGAAACTGAATTTGGGGTTTGAATTGACAAATGATTTTGAGTTAAAATTGTTGGCCTATCCAGCTTCTTTTCAACCTGCGGGAGAACAAAATGCTTGGAAATATTTGCATAGTTTTATGGAAGGTAGGGGAGCTTTTTATACCAAGATGATTTCTAAGCCAAATGAGAGTAGGACGGCCTGTAGTAGGCTTTCTCCGTTTTTGGCTTGGGGCAATATTTCTATTAGGCAAGCCTATCAATTTGTGAAGAATCATCCCAATTATGCAGGTAATAAATTTGCATACAATGGGATGCTAACCCGCTTGAAATGGCATTGTCATTTTATACAAAAATTTGAAGTGGATTGTACCTATGAGTTGCATTGCATTAATAAAGGATATGAATTGTTAGAACATGAGAATAATGCTCAATTTTTAAATGCTTGGAAGGCTGGTGAAACGGGCTATCCTCTGGTTGATGCTTGTATGCGATGTTTGCATGAAACGGGTTGGGTTAACTTTAGAATGCGGGCCATGTTGGTATCTTTTCTTTGTTTTCATTTAGACATAGATTGGCGAAAAGGGGTGTATCATTTGGCGCAATTGTTTTTGGATTATGAGTCTGGGATTCATTATCCTCAGTTTCAAATGCAGGCGGGTACAACGGGCATAAATACCATTAGAATGTATAATCCGCTTAAGCAATCTTTGGAGCATGATGCATCTGGGATCTTTATTAAAAAGTGGCTTCCTGAGCTTAAGAATTTGCCTTTGATGTTTGTACATGAGCCTTGGAAACTGACTACACTTGATGAAAGTTTTTTAGGTTTTAAGATGGGCGTTGATTATCCATATCCCTTGGTAGATGTGGAGTTTGCGGGTAGGGTAGCAAGGAATAAAATTTGGGGACAACGAAAAAATGCGTTGGTTCAGACCGAAAATAAAAGGATAGTGGTAACCCATACACGCAACAAACCTTTGAAAAAGGCGGTACTTAAAAAAAAGCTGGTACATGGAAAAAAGTGAGTTACCTGTTAAGGTTTGCCTCGCTTGCAACTTGCCTTTTACCTGGCGTAAAAAGTGGGAGCGTAATTGGGAGGAAGTGAGGTATTGTAGTGAAAAATGTAGAAGAAATAAGCGTAAAAAAAATGAAGCATTGTAGTGTGATTTTTCCCCATCAATTGTTTCAAATGAATCCTTTGTTTGGGCAAGGTGGTGATATTTATTTGGTGGAAGAATATTTGTTTTTTAGGCAGTATAATTTTCACAAACAGAAAATTGCGTTTCATAGGGCTACCATGAAATTTCATGAAGATTTCTTGTTGCAAAAGGGCGAATCTGTTAAGTATATTGAGGCCTTTGAGGTGGAGGCAGATTGCAGAAAACTGGTTGCCTATTTGCATGGTTTGGGCATGGAATCTATTCGCATAATTGACCCTGTAGACAATTGGTTGCTGCGAAGAATGAGGACTGCCTGTGATAAATTTGGGATTATATTGGAGGTCTTGGAATCGCCCATGTTTTTAAATTCGAACCACGATTTACAGCGATTTTTTGCACCACAAAAGAAGAAGTTTTTTCAGACAGAATTTTATAAGCAAGAAAGGATCAAAAGAAACATTCTAATAGATGTGAATGGAAATCCGGAAGGAGGGAAGTGGACATTTGACGATGAAAATAGGAAGCGGTTTCCAAAGAATAAAGCTATGGTAAAAACCACTTTTCCATTGCCAAACGACTATACCAGGGAGGCTGAAGCCTATGTGTATAGGCATTTTGCAGACAATATTGGTTCGCTCAATGGTGAACTTGTTTATCCTATCGGGCATGCAGAAAGCACCATTTGGCTGAACCAATTTTTGGAGAAGCGCATGGCTGAATTTGGCGATTATGAGGATGCTATTGTTTACCAAGAAACCATCCTAAACCATAGTTTACTCACACCTATGCTCAATGTTGGCATGCTTTGTCCGGACCAAGTATTGGAGCGCGTTTGGACCTATAGAAAAACGCATGAAATTCCCTTGAATTCATTAGAAGGCTTTGTACGGCAAATAATAGGTTGGCGCGAGTTTATTCGTGGGGTTTATATTGCTAAAGGAAGGGAAGAACGTACCCGCAATTATTGGGGATTTACCCGCAAAATACCAGCAAGTTTTTACACGGGTACTACTGGAATACTCCCAGTAGATGAAACCATCAAGAAGCTATTGAAAACAGGTTATTGTCACCATATAGAACGCCTGATGGTTTTGGGGAATTTTATGTTGTTGTGTGAGTTTGATCCCAATGAGGTATATAGGTGGTTTATGGAGCTATTTATAGACTCTTATGATTGGGTAATGGTACCCAATGTTTATGGCATGAGTCAGTTTGCAGATGGAGGCTTAATGAGCACCAAACCCTATATAAGTGGCAGCAATTACCTCTTAAAAATGGGTGATTATCCCAAAGGAGAGTGGCAAGAAATTTGGGATGCTTTGTTTTGGCGTTTCCTAGATAAGGAACGCGCATTTTTCTTAAAGAACCCGCGCCTTGGCATGCTGGTAAAGACTTTTGATAAATGGGATGAGGCCAAGAAAAAGCAGGTGCATCAAAAAGCAAATGCTTATTTGGCATTGCTTTAGGGCTTTTTTTGAGAGAATTATCGATTAATTAAAACCGTCTAAGTAGGAATGTTTTTTGTGCTACTTAACAAATGATATGCTAATTAGCAATTCATAGGTATACTAGCGACAATTTCAAATCAACCTTACCTCACCCCAATTTCATCTACAAAAATGTAGGCATTTTGGCCTGCGCTTAGGTGCCAAGTTGGGAGTTTGCCATAGTTTTTGGCGACTACTTTTACATATTTTGCCTTGGTTTTTTGCTTTAAGGTGAGCTCGAGTTTTTGAATGATTACTCCCTCATAATTTTCTGGAACATCATGGGATACATTGCCTAATAAGGTATAATTGATGCCATCAATAGAGCCGTAAAATTCCACCTCTTTGGGCATCATGATCCATGGCTTTTGATCTTGCAAAAAGTTGGCGAAAACACCGCTTATTTCTTGCTCCTTTTTTAAATCTATGACCGCCACCAAATCTTCACCATAATACCCTTGCCAAGCGCCTTTGCGCCAATCCTTCTCGCCATATATACCATCTATTAAACCAGGTGCTCCTCCGGCAGTATACTGACTGTTATAGGCGGTTGCCAAACTCACTTCCCAATTGTGTGGTATGCGGTAAAAACGGGCATGGGCAGCATGTAAAGATTCATCTTCGAGCACAGTGGCTTGCACTGAGCAAGATTGATGCACGTAAAATGGCTTTGTATAATAACCTTTGTCAATTGTTTTATTGCTGGCATCTGCCACCTCATAAAATATCTCCAATCCCTTCTTGGCAAAGTTTGGATAGATGTTCACCAGCATGCTATCTTTAAACGTGCGTGCCGCAGATTCAATAATTGGAGTGGCCAGTAAATTGGAAGAATACATTACACCATTCTCAACTACAAAAGGTTTTACCGAGGTATTGAAATAGAAGTATTGAGTTATATTAGTATCGGGTACAAAGAACTTATAACTGGTGTTTTTATTGCCCCAATAGCCTTCAGCATGGGCTGTAAGTTCATATAAAGAATTTCTTTTCCTAAACAGATTGGCATTGCTTTCTTCAACATACATTCTTTTTGCATCCAATAAATCAAACTTCAACACATTGGTTTGTTTGCCCACTTTTATTTTCACTTCATGAAACAAACCAGAACCCAATTCGTAACTATTTATTCCTGGCGTAACTGGGTAAAATCCCATGGCACTAAACACATACCAAGCACTCATTTGTCCGCAATCCTCATTGCCAGCCAAACCATCAGGAGCATTGTGGTACATCTCCCTCATAATTTGCTGCACCCGTTCTTGCGTTTTATGCGGTTTATTGATAAAATTATACAAATATGCCATGTGGTGACTAGGCTCATTGCCATGCGCATATTGCCCAATTAAGCCCGTAATATCTGCCTGCTCCCTGCCACTTGTTTTAGAACTGGTTTCAAACAATTCATCCAATTTGCGCTCAAATGCATCGTTACCACCCATAGCCGTAATTAAACCAGGCACATCTTGCGGCACAAAAAAACTATACTGCCAAGCATTGGCTTCGGTATAATTATTATTCACTTCCTTGGGTTCAAAAGGAGCATACCAACCACCATTAAACCTTGGCTGCATAAAGCCCGTTTTTGAGTTAAATGTTTGTTGCCAATTTCTTAATTCCAAACTTGGTTTAAGCTCCTCAGCCTTTGCTAAATCAAGCTGTTTCACAATTTGATACACACACCAATCATTGTAAGAATACTCTAAATTTTTGCTCACACACTCATGCTCATCCTCCACAGATAAGAATCCTTTTTTTGCAAAAGTGGAAGCCCCGTACTGGTGGTTTTTAGCCGTTCCTAAAGTAGCTTCTATGGCTTGTTTCGGTTCGAACCGATTATTGCTTTTAGCTAAGGCATCTGCGATAATACTCACCGAGTGATACCCAATCATGCAATCTGTTTCGTTGCTACCCAATTCCCACATGGGCATTCTGCCAACCTGTTGGTATTGCGCTATAAAGGTTTTAATAAAATCTATATTTCTTTCGCGCTGAACCAAATTAAACAAGGGGTGCAAAGCCCTAAAAGTATCCCATAAACTAAATACAGAATAGTAATTGAAGCCATCTGTTTTGTATATTTTAAAATCTCTGCCCAGGTATCTTCCATCCACATCATTGGCAATGCTAGGGTGAATAAAACAATGGTATAAAGCAGTATAAAAGATACTTCTTTGCTCCATTGTGCCGCCACTAACTTCTATTTTAGAAAGCTCCTTGTTCCACAGTATTTCTGCATCCTTGCGCGTTTGTTCAAAGTTCCATTTAGGCAATTCTGCAAGCATGTTTTTTCTTGCACCTTCTATATCAACCATGCTTATGGCCACCTTCACCAATATGCTCTCGCCCTTTTTTACAACATACTCAAATGCCGCACCCGTTTCTAATTTATCCTGACCCCAATACAGTGTATGTGTTTGATTGGGTTTAGAAAATTCAATTCTAAAATACACCCTTTGGTCTTTGGCCCACGCCTCACTTCTTCTATAGCCTTCAATGCAATGCTTGTTTACAATTTTTATTTCACCACCCAATAATTTGTCGCGGTGCAATAAGTCTAAAATGAAATTATACTTCCCACTTTTATTAAATGTGTATTTGTGAAAGCCTACTCTGGTGGTACTTGTGAGCGCAACATCTATATCATCATCACCTAAATTTACTTGGTAATAACCTGGCTTAGCCACTTCGCTTTTGTGGTCAAATTTCGATGAATAATCTTTCTTGTCAAAACTAGGCTCGCCCGCCATGGGTATAATCATCACATCCCCATAATCGCTGCAGCCAGTACCACTGAGGTGGGTATGACTAAACCCATAAATAATAGAATCTGAATGATGATACCCGCTGCACCCATCCCAACTTCCATCTACACGGGTATCTGGACCTACTTGCACCATCCCAAAAGGCACAACAGGTCCGGGAAATGTATGACCATGTCCGCCAGTGCCCACAAAAGGATTTACCAAATTTGTATAGTTGGTCTGACTCAACACATCGATTGAAAATAGGAAGAGGCATAAGAAGCCAACAAGTATTTGGCAGGTCTTGAATTTATTTGCATGCATGGTCAAATCTAAACAAAACACATGCTTTACCCAAATCTTGGGTCACAAAAAATACAACGATAAAACGGACAACATCCAAACATAAAGCTTGGCAAGGCAGGCCACCAAACCTGCTTGCCAAAACCTTATTTAATATATTATTTGGTTTCTAAAACCACAAAAGGTACTATCATTTCTTCTAGGCTTATGCCGCCATGTTGAAAGGAGTTGTTGTACATTTTTACATGGTAATTGTAGTTGTTTGGATAGGCCATAAAATCTTCCCCCATAGCAAAAACGTAGCTGGTGCTCATGTTTTGCTTAGGTAGAAAGGCGTCGGCAGGATTTTTCACAGAGAACAATTCCTTTTCATTGTAGTTTAAATTTCTGCCTTGCTTATACCTTAAATTGGTGCTTGTAGCTCTATCTCCAACTATTTTTACTGGGTTGTTTACGCGTATTGAACCATGGTCGGTAGTGATTACCACACGGGCTTTTTTACTTGCAATTTTTTTGATGGCTTCATACAAAGGAGAGTGCTCAAACCAAGAGGCTGTAATGCTTCTATAAGCAGCTTCATTTTCTGCCAACTCCTTCATCACATTCATTTCGGTTCTGGCATGACTAAGCATGTCAACAAAATTGTAAACAATTACATTGAGCTTGTTGTGCCACATATTTGGAATGGCATCTACCAAGTCTTTGCCTGCATTTAAATGGGTAATTTTGGTATAAGAAAATTTGTCTTTAAATCCTGAGCGCAACAATTGGCGACCCAGCAAATCTTCCTCATAGATATTTTTACCTTCCTCATCCTCCTCGTTTACCCAAAGATTTGGGTATAGTTTTTCTATCTCTAAAGGCAACATTCCTGCAAAGAAACTGTTGCGTGCATAGTGCGTGGTGGTAGGTAAAATGGTCATATAGGTTTCTTCAGAAACCAAATTAAATAACTCGTTTAAAGTGCTTTGAACCACCTTCCATTGGTCGAACCTAAAATTATCAATTAAAATCAAGAAGGTTGGCGTTTCGTCTTTAAGCAGTGGTATCAATTTCTTGTTCACCACGGTATGACTCATCACCGGAGTTTTGGCATCTGGCTTCTTAAGGAAGGATATAAAATTATCTTTTATAAATTTAGACCAGCCATTGTTTGCATCGCGTTTTTGCATGGCCAAAATTTCATCCATGCCTGTTTCACCGCTCTTAGCAAGCTCAAGCTCCCAATAAATCAATTTGCGGTACATGTTTGCCCAACCTTCAAAATCTGAAACATCAGATAAGTCCATGCTCAATTGCCTAAACTCTTGCTGGTAATTTTGTGCCGTTTTTTCTGTTACCAATTGCTTGCCATCTAATATTCTTTTCAACGAAAGCAGAATCTGGTTGCTATTTACAGGCTTAATTAAATAATCTGCAATTTGGTTACCAATGGCATCCTCCATAATATGTTCTTCTTCGCTTTTGGTAATCATTACCACTGGCACATCTGGCAAGATTACCTTTATTTGGGTGAGTGTCTCAATGCCACTTATACCTGGCATGTTTTCATCCAAAAATATAACATCGTAATTGTTGGCTTTTGCCTTTTCAATAGCGTCAATACCATTGGTCACCTTGTCTACTTGATACCCCTTATTGGTTAAGAATAAGATATGGGGTTTTAACAAATCAATCTCATCATCTGCCCAAAGAATAGTTGCGTTCATAGTGTATTATTATTAATCAGATTTGATAGCGCAAAAATGATGCCTTCAAATCATATCTTTGCGAAGTAACGTATAATTTAGTAAATACATTGTGGCCCTCAACAAACTAAAAAATTTTAACGACCCCGTTTATGGATTTGTAAGCATTCCGTGCGACTTGGTTTATGATATTATTGCCCAGCCAAATTTTCAGCGGCTGCGTAGGATCAAACAGTTAGGGCTTTCTAATTATGTTTACCCTGGAGCCCAGCATACTCGTTTTCAGCACGTAATTGGCGCCATGAGCCTTACTCAAGATGCTTTGCAAACCCTTAGACAAAAGGGGATAGAAATAAGTACAAAGGAGGAAGAGGCCGTGTATGCCGCCATTTTACTGCATGATATTGGTCACGGACCCTTTTCGCATACCCTCGAAAATGTGCTCATCAAAGATTTGCATCACGAGGAAATTTCTTTGCACCTCATGCAATTGATGAACAAAGAATTGGGCAATAGATTGGATTTATGCATCGACATTTTTACCAACAAATATCCCCGTAAATTTTTACATCAGTTGGTAAGCAGTCAGTTAGACATGGATAGGCTTGATTACCTGCGCCGCGATAGCTTTTACAGTGGCGTGCAAGAAGGGGTGGTGGGCCAAGATAGGATCATAAAAATGCTCAATGTGGCCAACGACGAATTGGTGGTAGATGAGAAAGGAATATATAGCATAGAGAAGTTTTTGATAGCCCGCAGACTTATGTATTGGCAGGTATATTTGCATAAAACCGTGGTGGCTGCAGAGACCGTTTTAATTAAGACATTAGAACGCGCATTTGAGCTTATACGTAAGGGAGAGAAGCTTTTTGCCTCACCTCCATTTGCCTATTTTTTGGAGCAGCAATTAGATGGAAAACAATTTTTTGCCGATCCAAATGCCTTGCTTCAGTACACACTTTTAGACGATGATGATGTAATGAGTGCCATTAAAGTTTGGTGCCAACATCCTGATAAAGTTCTTAGCACCTTGGCCAGCATTTTAAAAGATAGGTTATTGCCAAAAGTAGAATTAGCCAATACCCCTTTCGGTCTGAACCAAATAGCCGCGCTAAAGGAAAGTGTTGCTGCGCAAATGGGCATTAGCGTAGCCGAGGCAGATTATTTTGTATTTACAGATTCGGTTAAAAACAGGGCATATAGCATAGATAATTTTAACATCAAAATCTTGTTTAAGGATGGCAGTTTGCAAGACATTACAAAGGCCTCGGATCAATATAACATAGAAGCCTTAACCAAATCTGTTACCAAATATTTTCTTTGTTACCCCAAGTGGCTCACAAAATAAGGTATTGCCGTAAATAATTTTATATTTGTGAAGGTGGGTACAGGTAAGGCTTGTTTTGAATTTACCAAACCCCTCAAATAACCTATTTAAAAGCATGCAGATATCAGTTAAAGAACTTGCGGTATTGTTAAATGGCACAGTGGAAGGAGATGGTTCCTTGTTGTTAAATACCGTTGCAAAAATTGAAGAAGGAAAAGAAGGCGCCTTGTCTTTCTTGGCCAACCCCAAATACGAAGAACATATTTACCATACCAACTCAACTGCCGTATTGGTAAATCATAATTTTGTTCCAGCTAAAGAAATTCATACGGTGCTCATTCGGGTAGAAGATCCTTATGCCGCGTTTACTTACTTATTGGAGAAATTTAGCAATCCCAGTGCCCAGTTGAGTGGCATAGAAAAAATGAGTTTTGTTGATGCTTCTGCCCAATTGGGCGCCAATGTGTATGTTGGCGCTTTTGCCTATATTTCTAAAGGTGCCCAAATAGGTAGCAAGACCAAAATTTACCCACAAGTTTTTATTGGCGCAAACGTGCAAATTGGTTCAAACTGTATTATTTACCCTGGTGTTAAAATTTACCACGAATGTGTGATTGGCGATAACTGCATTATTCATGCTAGTAGTGTGATAGGATCGGATGGTTTTGGTTTTGCACCCTTGCCAGATAGGTCGTATAAAAAGATTCCCCAAACCGGAAATGTGGTGATTGAAGACGATGTGGAAATAGGCTCTAATTGCAGCATTGATAGGGCTACCATGGGTTCAACCTATATTAGAAAAGGCGCAAAACTTGATAATTTAATTCAGGTGGCGCACAATGTTGAAATAGGGGAGCATTGCGTTTTAGCTGGACAAGCAGGCGTTGCAGGATCTACCAAACTGGGTAAATATATTGTAATTGGCGGACAAGTTGCCATAGCTGGACACCTCCAAATTGCCAACGGAAACCAATTTGGTGGTCAGGCAGGGGTGCTTGGCAACATTTTGGAGGAAGATAAAAAGTGGTTTGGTACACCCGTGATGGAAGTGCGCGATTCGCTCCGTTCTAGCGCGGTTATCAGGCGTTTACCCGAATTGATGAGTAGGATAGATGCCCTCGAAAAAGAATTAAAAAAGATTAAATCGGAATAATATTAATAAAAAAGCGGGACATATTGCCTGCTTTTTGTTTTTTTGCAGGATTATTATGAAGCAAACAACGATTAAGAAATCGGTAAGTGTTGAAGGTGTAGGACTTCATACTGGCCAGATGGTTACCATGACATTTCTTCCGGCGAAGGACAATCATGGCATTAAATTTCAGCGTGTAGATTTACCCGGACAACCAGTGGTAGATGCCGATGTAGACAATGTAGTTGATACCTCAAGAGGCACAACCATTGAGCAAAATGGAGCAAGGGTGGCTACGGTTGAACATGTGATGGCATCGCTTGCGGCACTAGAAATAGACAATTGCATGGTTCAAATCAATGGTGGCGAAACCCCTATTATGGACGGCAGTTCTCAGTTTTTTATGAAAGCTTTGAAAGAAGCAGGCATTTGTGATTTGGAAACTGAACGTGAGTATTTTAGCATCCCACAAAACATCTATTATACTGAAGACGACCGCAATGTA
>JBILVK010000189.1:0-4089 GCA_044370475.1 Bacteroidia bacterium | reverse complement strand
ATACCAAGTCTTTTCTTTTCCCTTGCGTTTGTCCTGAACCAATCCAGTGATATTGGCAGTGGGCACGCTTTGCATTTGCGTGAGGTACCAAGTAATACCGCCATTGGTACTGCGCCAAATACCTCCTGTGGCAGCACCTGCCAACAATACATCATTATCTGTAATATCTATGGCCAAGGCGCGTGTTCTTCCACCAACATTCCAAGGACCAATAGATTCCCAATTGGCAAATTTATTCAAGCTATAATCACTTGGCAATGTTTGCGCATAGCTCAACTCGAGGGCCCGCATATTGTCGGGAATGCGCCCTGTAGCTGGGTCTGCAAGCATTTTCACCATGGCCTTTAAGCGGGCAGAAAGGTTCATGGTCATGCCATCGTGTTCTTTCACCAATGGCTTCACGCGCATTTGGTTCAGACCGAAAAAAAAGGAAAGTAACAAAGCCGCTAGGGCGCTGTATTTCTTGATCATCATTTTATACTTTGATCAAAAATAACAAAACTAATTTGATTCTAATTATCGTAGCCCAAATTTGGTGCTAGCCATTTCTCGATATACTCTGGTGATTCTCCTTTGCGGTTTGCGTAATCTATTACCTGATCTTTGCTTATTTTACCTACGGCAAAATACTTGCTATCTGGATGTGCAAAATAGAATCCGCTAACGGCCGCAGTTGGGTACATGGCGTAACTTTCTGTGAGCGTTATGCCTATTTCTTGTTCTGCATTTAATAGGTTGAATAACTTGCGCTTTTCGGTATGGTCTGGACAAGCAGGATAGCCTGGTGCAGGGCGAATACTTTGGTATTTTTCGCGAATGATTTCTTCATCTGTTAACTGTTCACCTTTGGCAAATCCCCAGTATTCGGTTCGAACCAATTCATGCAATTTTTCAGCAAAGGCTTCTGCTAAACGATCGGCAATGGCTTTAATCATGATGCTATTATAATCATCGTGATCTTTCTCATATTTCTCTATGAGTGGCTCAATGCCAATGCCGGTAGTAACTGCGAAGAAGCCCATGTGGTCTGGCTTTCCAAGCTCTTTAGGTGCCACAAAATCTGCCAAACACAAGTAAGGTTGATCGGCAGCTTTTTCATTTTGTTGACGCAAGAAATGAAAAGTTTGTTCGCCTGTTGGTGTTTGAATTACCACATCGTCTCCTTGCGAATTTGCTTCGTAAATTCCGAAAACAGCACGTGCTTGAAGAAGTTTATTTGCAATTACTTCGTCCAATAATTTGCTTGCATCGTGAAACAATTTTGTGGCTTCCACACCTACAATTTTGTCTGTTAAAATTGCGGGATACTTGCCACTTAATTCCCATGTAGAAAAGAAGGGTGTCCAATCGATACGTTCACGCAATTGCTCCAAAGGAAAATCGATTAAGGTCTTGTTGCCTTTGAAACTTGGTGCAACCAACTGTTCAAAAGTAAGTGCCATTTTCTTATTCCTTGCCACATCAATAGCCACAAAATTCTTATCCTTCTTTCTGTTTTGATAATCTATTCTAAATTGGGCATACTCTTCTTTGATGCGTTTGGTTGTGCCTGCCAATTGCTCTTTGCTTATTAAGCTTTGGGCAACAGGTACACTCTTACTTGCATCTAAAACATGCACTACTGGACCACTATAAACAGGGTCAATTTTAACCGCAGTATGTGCCCTAGAAGTGGTGGCACCGCCAATTAACAAGGGTATCTTCATTCCTAAGCGTTCCATTTCTTTGGCCACATGAACCATCTCATCCAAGCTAGGTGTAATTAATCCACTTAAACCTATTACATCTACTTGCTCACGTTGTGCAGCTTCCAAAATTTTCTCTGCTGGCACCATTACTCCAATATCAATAATTTCGAAGTTGTTACATGCCATTACCACACCCACAATATTCTTTCCAATATCGTGCACGTCACCCTTCACAGTAGCCATCAAAATCTTGCCTTGTGAAGTACTTTTATCGCCGGCCAATTTCTTTTCTGCATCCATATAAGGCATGAGGTAAGCCACTGCTTTTTTCATTACGCGTGCGCTCTTTACCACCTGCGGCAAGAACATTTTTCCTGAACCAAATAAATCGCCAACGATGTTCATACCGGCCATAAGCGGACCTTCAATCACCTCTAATGGTCGGGCAAACTGCTTGCGCGCCTCCTCGGTATCTTCATCAATAAATTCTACAATACCTTTCACAAGGGCATGACTTAAACGCTCTGCCACTGGTGCATTGCGCCATTCTAAGTCGAGCACCTTTTCTTTTCCCTTGCCCTTCACTTTCTCTGCATATTCAAGCAAACGTTCTGTAGCATCGTCTCTCCTATCTAACAAAACATCCTCTACGTGTTCAAGTAAATCTTTGTCGATTTGGTTGTATACCTCAAGCTGACTCGGATTTACAATACCCATAGTCATGCCATTTTGAATACCATGGTATAAGAAGGCACCATGCATGGCTTCGCGCACCTTATCGTTGCCACGGAAAGAGAAAGAAACATTACTTACCCCACCACTAATTTTGGCACCAGGAAGGTTTTCTGTAATCCACTTGCTGCCTCTAAAGAAGTCGATTGCATTTCTTCTATGTTCCTCCATACCGGTAGCCACTGGAAAAATATTTGGATCAAAAATGATATCTCCAGCAGGAAAGTGAACACGTTCTGTTAAGATTCTATAGGCACGTTCTGCAATTTCAATGCGGCGTTCAAAATTGTCGGCCTGACCCACTTCATCGAATAGCATAACGATTACGGCAGCACCGAAACGCTTTACAATTTTGGCTTGCTTAATAAATTCTTCCTCTCCACCCTTCATAGAAATGGAGTTTACAATACATTTACCTTGCACGCACTTTAGGCCTGCCTCAATGATTTCCCATTTGGAAGAATCTATCATGATTGGCACACGAGAGATATCTGGCTCGGAGGCTATCAAATTGAGGAAACGAACCATGGCCTCGGCACCATCAATCATGCCTTCGTCCATATTGATATCTATAACTTGCGCGCCGCCTTCTACTTGCTCTCGTGCAACGGCTAAAGCGGCTTCAAAGTTGCCTTCCTTTATTAAACGCAAAAACATTTTTGAACCGGTAACATTGGTGCGTTCGCCCACGTTAACAAAATTGGTTTCTTTGGTAATTACGAGTGGCTCAAGGCCGCTTAATCTTAGCGTATAATCGTTCTTCATAGTGTATTTTTGCTGTTAGCTATTGGCAACTAGCTTCTGGCACCTGGCCTCTGGCAATTACCAGAATTTCAGAGTTTGAATTGCCTATATTTTATTGTCTTTTTTTATTTTTAAAATCAGGTTATTTAACTGCTTCTGAATTTTATTTATTTCTATAATTAATGTTTCTGAGGTTTCCTTTTCTGTAAATCCAATTTCTACGCATAACAACAAATGGGTTTCTAATTCAAACGATGAACCTATTGCTATTTCCAAAAATCTCTTAAATTCAATATCACTATTTCGACTTGTGCCTTCGGCAATATTAGAAGGTATAGAAATTGCAGCTCTGCACATCTGGGAAACCAAACCAAATTTTTCTTCTCGAGGTAAACTAGAAGAAAACTGATAAATTTCCTTTACCAATTGCATACTATCTTTCCATATATCGTACTTTTTAAAGTCTCTCATGATTTTTGATACTAGATACTACATTATTTATTTTTGGTCAATGCCAGAAGCCAGATGCCAGAAGCTAATGGCTAATGGCTAACAGCTAATAGCTTTCTTGGGGAATAATTAGCGGCCATTGTGGCAATTGCTTGGATGTGGTCTGGTGTGGTGCCGCAGCAACCGCCTAGGATATTTACCAAACCCTCTTTGCAATACTCTTCTACTTGCTTGGCCATGGCTGCAGGGGATTCGTCGTACTGACCAAATTCATTGGGTAGTCCGGCATTTGGGTATGCACTTACAAAGAATGGGGCATTGGCATCTAGCACTTGCAAATATGGTCGTAGCGCACTTGCTCCAAGGGCACAATTTAAGCCTATGCTTAACAAAGGCATGTGCTGCATGCTGATTAAGAATGCTTCGGTTGTTTGTCCGGATAGTGTTCTACCCGATGCATCTGTAATGGTACCAG
>JBILVK010000188.1:0-4131 GCA_044370475.1 Bacteroidia bacterium | reverse complement strand
AAAGCGAAGCGGTAACCTGCCCCGCAACCTTGCAAACCCTTTATAGGATTGCTATAATGGAAGTATTTAGGTATGTGAAAATGAGAATGTGTTAAACGCATTTTATAATTCAAATAACGTAGTTTTTATATTAAAAGGCGGCTTGATTGTTACTTTCCATTTTTACATTGAAGTGGAACCGGTAAGCCTTTCTACAACGCAAACCTATAGGTAAGCCGATACTGACCGAACTCTTCATTAAACTTATCTTTTCTATCGAATATCTGATAACAATAATCTTTCCATTTGCATTTCTTCATGAACACACCTAATAAAAGCAAGAATACTAAAAGACTTTTCTCCAAAAAAGACAACTGTTACAATGCATTACTTTTCTAATTTGGCGATCGTCCTCCAAGCCATTTAAATTCCCCATCGTTGAATGGAAAATTTTGATTGATTTTCCCTGTCCTTTTGCATTTCAAATACCATTTTCTATATTGCTTATATACCAGCTTTAACTCTTTATAGTTTTCATTAATTTCAATACCCGTTTTCCTGTTAACTAAAACTGGTTTATTTGAAAATACGTTAAAAAGAGATGGAAAACAAAGTCTGTTAATCATAAACAATGCATCAATCTGAACATTATATTGCTGTGACTTGGGTGCTGTATAATCCCCGTCAAGCCCATTGTAGTCATAACGACTAACCATTAAGCAGCACTTCGAGGTGTCATCTTCAAAACTCAAAAGCAGAAATACAATGTTAAGTTTGTCACTGTCATTCAATGTTACAAATGAATTTAGTGCATAACCATCGCTATCAGAACTTATAATCAAATTCCCTCCTCGATCATTTATTATCAATTTATACCCACCAAATGGATTCTTACAAGAAATTTTTTTTATAGAAAATCTTTCTTCTACTTGTGCTTGTAACAATAAATTGTTTAACCCGACTGTAAATACTATGGTCAGAATCCACATATATATTCTGTTTTTCATAACTATTATTTTTTTGTTCCAACAGGTTTCAAATCAGTTTTAGCACCAGCATTTCTGGCATTTTGTGGATTTACAACATTGACTCCATTAATATTGTCATTATCTGAAGCTCCCTTTTTAAAGTACTGAATTTCAACAACCCCCGCATTACTAGGGTCACCCGATGCACCTCTTGCATCTTTCAATGGAACATTTTCGGTTGGTTCCGCATCACCTTGATCGGCTGACCATGTCCCATTATTATTCTTAACTCCTGAATGAAGAACTCCTTTTGATTTTTTAAAACGATCAACAAATCCATCCGCATTATTTTCATCTGCTCCTTTTAAATCATAACCATCATCTTTTAAAATAGTATTTATTACCTCTCCATTATCAGTAATATCTTCTATAACCAAAGCGCCACCTCCAAAGGTATAACCATGACAATTACTTTCGGAACCAGGTTTCGGCTCCTTTTGAACACGAGTAAACTTCCCATCTTGTCCTTTTTCTTCGACATAAGATTCAATCTTCTTAAGCGCATTTATTGGAGTTCCCTTATCTGTGTAAATAGTTACCTCTTCGTAGTTATTAATTGTTTTATATGTTTTTCCATTTTCCACATAGGTTGACGATTGTCTGGATACAATTTTACCATTTGAAGTCGCAATTATATTTCCATCTTTATCCTTTAATAAATGGCCAGCCCGATCTACAATATTAATAGGATTATCAGCTGCAAAATTAAAGGGAGATAAAGACACATAAACATCTTTAAAGGCATCTGAAGAGAACCATTTTCCTAAACGCGAATCATAAATTCTCGCTCCAAAATCATAAGCATTTCCAGCTCCATAAGTTTCATCATCCCTTTCCATCCCGTTGAAGGCGAAGCTGTAGCCTTTCCCGCAAAATTGCAAACCCTTTATGGGCTTGCTATAAAGGCAGTATTTAGGGTTGTAAAAAGGAGAATAAGTTAAACGCATTTTGTAATTCAAATAAAGTAGTTTTTATATTAAAAAAAACGTTTTAGTATATAGTGGACGGTTAATTTCGATTTTTACATTAAAGGCGAAGCGTTAGACCCCTAATATACCAGGTGAAAAGTCAATGCTGTCAGCACATTTCTAAGAACTTATCCTTCTCCAATTAATTCATTTAAAGCAATTACCAATTTTCAAAATCACTTTATTTCTTTTCTTTATACCTTTAACTTTCTAAAAGTAATTTCATAGAAAACTGCCGCTATCATTACTGATAAACTGCCAATTCGCGTCAGTTATTTAGACCAACAATATACTGTTCAATTTTCTGCTTGCTGATGGACTCCGTTAAAATTGGATTTGCAATATTAAAAATAATTTCCTTTATCTTATCAGAACCAAAACCTATATCCTCTCTCATTTCGATTGCATTTGCCCAATCGTCTAATTCCTCATTGGAAATATTTTCATTCAGATAATTGTCAAATACTTCCTTAATTTCTGTGGTATTAAGTATTACTAGGGGAGTGTTACTATACCAAGCAAATATTGATAGTTCTTTTTGTATAGTTCCTAATTCTTTTTTGTAAAGAATCAAGTCTGTTAATATTTCTTTTCTTGTTCGCATGGTTTGATATAAACTTTCAGTTACATTAAAAGGTCTCTAATATGAACAACCTTTCATAGCAGTATGTATTTAGCCAAAACAGTTGTTGATTTTCTTTCATAGTTTCCCAATTGATCCCGCTCCTCTATTATCCTTTTGGCTTATCTTCTTAACACTTGCACCCTTGCCACATGACTCTAATATCGCTAGTGGATAGTATATTAGAATGATGTGCCTTTTTTTTAATTTTTATATACTTTTCAATTAAAAAAAAATTAATCAAAATCAACAAACAAAAGGTAAACTTCAGGCTCATTTGTTTTTGAAAAAGTTTCCGGCTCCATTACCATAATCCTATCTCTATTCCAAAGCCCATTTTCACTCAAAAAATCAATTATTAAATGTGTTCTACAAAATCCTATCATGTGGTTCTTTTCCCATTCTTCCTTGCCATTTGATGGCATTAATAGAATAAATTTCTTCATATAGGGAGCATTATTGCTATCCTTGTAGTTTAAGATAATATTCTTTATTTGCACTTTAAGATCACTATCAAGTTTACATGAGTGTTTTTTAAATTTTACACTTGCTGGTGGAATATCTGTTAAAACTGTGTTTGTAGGTTTCCAACTGATAATAAAGGAAAGACTAAATAAAATAAGCAGACTAATGTTTTTCATTATTTGATTAAATAAAAATTGTTTTTAGAAACTTTAGACGAATTATCCCGATAGGTTCTGTCATCTGTTTCATGATGGGTAGAATTTGATACTCCACCAGTATCATCAACTTTTGGTTCAGGAACTGGCAAACAAGAGGCACTTTCAGGTATATTATCTTTGACAAATTTTGCAAAATCATAAAAATGAATTTTATTTAAATCATTACGTTTGGGAGAATTACTCATATAGTCTAAAAAGAAATTTTTGTCAATACCCGCAAAGCTGTATCTTTCATCCAACCCTAGCATGTGTAAACTTTCGTGAATCAATGTTTCTGGCTTAACATTTTTGACCTTGGTATCGTCCTCTCCTTGAGCGGTAACTCCAGCAAAAGGCATAAATAGTTTACTATTTATGTATGCAATATTGTCTCCTCGATCTACCCCCATTGATTTATATTTTCTAGTATCTAGGTTTGTTTCAATTCTATCATGAACTTCTGCTGGAATTGCTTCGTTTAATTTTGCATTTACTGTGTATGCTACTGTTATATTAATCTGATACTCTTGACCATCTATATTTACGACACCATTTGCTGTAAAACCTTTTATTTGACTGAATAATACTTCAGCATCTGGGCCATATAAATGAATTGTTGATTCAATTGTAATGACATTAACACCATTTTTACCCTTGGTAATTGATACCCTAAAATCTTTGCCATCAGGGTCATTAACCATTATTGGAATGTTTAATGAAAAGTTATAAGGGCTTACTCCAGGATATTTATATTCTAATGGATCGCCTGCCATCCACCTCCCCAACCTCGCATCATAAACTCTAGCTCCAAAATCCAAATCATTTCCAGCACCATTTATCTCATCTATTTTCTCTTGCCCATTGAAGGAGAA
>JBILVK010000187.1:0-4172 GCA_044370475.1 Bacteroidia bacterium | reverse complement strand
TCAAATAGATTATCAATCGTTTTCAAAGCAAGCCTTAATCATTTTAAATGAACCCAATGCCATTAGCTCAGGTTTGCAAATGGAACTTTTAAAATTTGTGAAAGAAGGTGGAGTTTTGTTATACATCCCAGCTAGTAATCCCACTGATTTAAACAGCATACAACAGTTTTTAGGGCAATTGGGTGTGCAACAAAGCAACAAGCAACAAGGCTCTGTGCAATTGGGTACCATAGAAACGCAAGATGCACTTTTTGCCCAGGTGTTTGCCAAGTCGCCGGAGTGGCTTAGTTTGCCAGTGGTTAATGCTTATTGGCAGCTTCAAGCTATTGGCAATTCTAGCAGGACACTTATTCAATTAAAAAATGAAAAACCTTATTTGCTTAGGACAAAAATGGGCAAAGGTTCCACTTATTTTTTGGCAAGTAATTTACAAGAAGAGGAGAGTAGCTTAAGCAAACATGCTTTGTTTGTTCCACTCATGTTAAATCTTCCCTTGCAGCGCAATCACGCCCTAACGAGCAGTTTTGTGTTGGGCGAAAAATCTTCTTTTTCCTTTGAGGGCGATTTGCGTGAAAAAATCCTCAACCTAAAAAATGGAAACCTTTCGCATTTAATTTCGGTTCAGACCAAAGATGGCTTAAACTATGGAAGTTTAAGCGGCCAAATAAAAGAGGCTGGCGTATTTAGTTTAATGGCAGAGGAAAAAGAAATTGGAAAATTGGCCTTTAATTACCCTAGAATGGAGTCGGAGCAAGGCTTTTTAGACCCTAAAGAGCGGGCAGAAAGCATGGGAGCGAATTTGTTAGAACAAGATATTTCGATGCTTAAAAGCAATATGGAACGCGAGTTAAAAGGCACACAATTTTGGAAATTGGCCTTGTTTTTGGCCCTACTTTTCTTGCTCTCAGAAATGGCATTGATTCGTTGGTGGAAATAGCATTAGCCAGATTGAAATAAATTAGTATATTTGCGATTATCGCTTAGAAAGAAATTCTCTCTCGGATGAAGTTATTAATCAGCAACGTTCAGATTTGCGATTCTAAATCGCCACATCATGGCAAAACCTGTGATGTTTGGATCAATGGTGAACGCATTGAAAACATACAAGTTTCTACAAGTAAACAAACTGCCACGGCAAGCAAGGGCTACAAAACAATTGATGGCAAAGGTCAGCTCTTGATGCCCGGATTATTTGATATGCGGGCAGATTTTTGCGACCCAGGAAATGAGCACAAAGAAACCCTGCAAAGCGGTGCCAAAGTTGCATTAAGTGGTGGCTTTACAGACGTGGCTTTATTGCCTTCTACCAATCCCGTTCGTGATTCAAAAATTGGCATTGAATATGTGCGTAACCAAAGCACACAATTACCTATAAGCATTCATGCATATGGCTGTCTGAGCCAACACCGCGATGGAAAAGAAATGGCCGAATTGTATGATATGCATTTGGCCGGAGCCATTGGTTTTACTGATGGAAACAGGTCCATAAGTCATAGCGGTTTGCTCTTACGTGCCTTATTGTATAACAAGATTTTTGGCGGACTAAGTTTAGTATTGGCCAATGATTCTAATTTGAGTGAAGGGGCATTGATGCACGAAGGTAAAGTGAGCACGGTTTTGGGCTTAAAAGGAATCCCTTCTTTGGCAGAAGAATTAATGGTTCATAGAGATATTGAATTGGTGCGTTATACCAACGGAAAGTTGCATTTTTCTGCCATTAGCACCAAGGGTTCCGTAGATTTAATTAGGAAGGCAAAGAAGCAAGGCCTAGCGGTAACTACAGACGTTGCTTTTGCCAATTTGTGCTTTACCGATGAGGATTTAATGGATTACGATTCTAATTTTAAATTGGTTCCAACCTTAAGAGGCAAGCAAGACCAAAAAGCCTTGTGGGATGGCATACAAGATGGTACCATAGATGCCATTGTAAGCAACCACCAACCTCAAAATAAGGAGAATAAGGAAGTAGAATTTGAATACGCCCATGCAGGTATGATAAGCTTACAAATTATGTTGCCGGTATTGCTTAAAAGCAAACCCGCTTCGGTAGATACAGCAGCCATTATTCATGCCCTTAGTGCTTCGCCACGCAATGTGTTGGGTATGCAAGCATGTACCCTAGAAAAAGGTGCTTTGGCTAATTTATGCATGTTTGATCCAAAGCTTAGCTGGACCTATGAATTTAACCATTCTAAATCTGAAAATACGCCCTTTTTGAAAAAGAAAATACAAGGAGCAATAACCCATGTGATTTGCAAATCACAATTACATAGTCATTAACATTATGAGTGAAACAACATACAACGAAAGCGCTGTAGCATCTAGCTTATATGCCTTATTAGTTAACCACAATCCCAAGGGAGATTTTGACGGTCTGAACCAAGAGTTATCAGCAATTCTTTTCAATGATAAATTGGATTTTTTATCGCGAAGCAAGCAGATAGATGAATGGGTTTTAGCGCATCCTGCACAAGAAGAATTGGCAGATATGTTGTTTGATTTACTCATGGTTCAATTCTTGGCCATAGAGATGCATGAGCCAGATTATTTTGATTCTGACGAGTGGACAGAAATTGAAAATAAAACCTTGGACAAAGGCTCAGAAATGCTGAACCTATTTTTGTATTTGAGCGAAGCAAAAGAAAACGAGGTTGAAATAACTTTAGAGGATTTTTTAAATGAATTTTTATTGGTCGGTGAAGATGAGTTTCAAGACGAATATAGAATTTATGAAAGCCTTATTGTAAACGATGATTTATTGGATGCAGATTTGGCAAGCATTAGAGAAATACAGGCCGATGTAAAACCCGAAACAGGCTTAGCCGAATATTTTGTTCCTTTGGTTTGTTTCTTTCAATATGCAGAAGGAACAGCCGAATCAGAACAATTGAACGCAGAATTGAAACCCTTCGAGAAAGCTATCTTGCAATCGATGATTGCCTTTTTAGAAAATTAAACCAAAACCCCTTATACAAAACCCATGGAACCTAAATTAGAGACAAACAAGTGGCAAATTATTGCCAAATTTAGCTTGATTTTTACCCTTATTTTGGTGGCAGTAAACTTGATGTTTTACATCACAGGCATGCAAACCAAATTGAGTGTAGTAATGACCATCTTAACCATATTGGTTATTGGAGGCTCTATTTACAAAGGAATTTTGACCGAACGCAATCAGGTGCTTGGAGGTTTTATTACCTATGGAGAAGGAGTGAAGATTGGATTACTCATTACCTTGTTTGCTTCTATATTACTTACTTTTTACAATTATATTTTTGTAGAATTTATCGATGTAGATTTCATGGATAATATGATTAAAGAGGCCAAGAGGCAAATGATTGAGGATGGCAGCAGCGAAGAAGAAATTGAAATGGGTATGAAAATGTTTGAGTACATGAAATCGCCTATTGTATTTGCCCTTGGGGGATTTGCAGGCTACTTTTTTTACGGTTTAATTGCAAGTTTAATTGTGGCTATTTTTACCAAGCGTGAGGACCCAGACGCTCAATACAAGTCATTACAAAATTAATTCATGAGTGAAACAATAGACATATCTGTAGTTGTTCCTTTTTTAAATGAGGAAGAGTCTATTCCAGAGTTATTGACCTGGATAGAACGGGTAATGGATGAAAACCATTATTCGTATGAAATCTTGCTGATAGATGATGGTAGTACCGATTCTTCATGGAGAATTGTAGAGGAAAACCGCAACCGAAATTCTAGGATAAAAGGCATCAAGTTTAGAAGAAACTATGGAAAGTCGGCCGCTCTCAATGTAGGTTTTCATGCCGTAAAAGGCAATGTGGTTGTAACCATGGATGCCGATATGCAAGACAGTCCAGATGAAATTCCAGAACTTTACCGCATGATCATGAGCGAAGGATATGATTTGGTAAGTGGTTGGAAGAAGAAACGTTACGATCCCATTACCAAAACCATTCCAACCAAGTTTTTCAATGCAGCCACCCGCCGCATTTCCGGCATTCCCTTACATGATTTTAATTGCGGCTTAAAAGCCTATAGAAACGAAGTGGTAAAGTCTATTGAGGTTTATAACGAAATGCACAGGTATATACCCGTTATTGCAAAGTGGGCTGGATTTAAAAAAATTGCAGAGAAGGTGGTACAACACCGTGCACGCAAATATGGCTCTACAAAATTTGGTGGTTTTT
>JBILVK010000186.1:0-4200 GCA_044370475.1 Bacteroidia bacterium | reverse complement strand
TGATTTCGTTCATTTTGTTGCACAAACCTAAGTAAAGATTTTCGCTAAATTAAATTATCCCTTACTTTTGACATTCGTATGAAGAACAAGTGGATTTTTTTATTTCTTGTTAGCTTGGCTTTGGTTCAGACCAACCGCGCGCAAGAGGCTACAAAAAGTAAAGTTGTGGCCGGACCTATGTTAGGTTATATGGAGCATACCGAATGTTTGGTTTGGGTGCAAACTATGTGTAACAAGAGCACAGAATTGCGCTACAGATTGGTGGGCGGTGGCTCCTGGAAATCTGCGGAAATTGCTAATTCAAGTGCATCGAGTTGTGCGCCTTTTGCCAGCAAATTTGTTTTGTGCAATTTGGCCATGGGTAGCACCTATGAGTATGAAATTGTATTGGATGGAGTGGTACAAAAATTTGCCTATCCTTTAATATTTAAAACCAAGGTTTTGTGGGAATGGCGCACTTCTCCGCCAGATTTTACCTTTATGTTAGGGTCTTGTTTGTACATCAACGATTCTGCTTACGACAGGCCAGGAAAGCCTTATGGGGGTAGCACGCAAATATTGAAAACCATGGCCAATACGCCCGCTGATATGATGCTTTGGTTGGGAGATAATACCTATACGCGTGAGGCTGACTATAGCAGCGAAAGTGGTTTTGCCAATAGATATTTGCACACTCGGTCTGAACCAAACCTGCAGCCGCTATTGGCTTTGCGTAATAACTATGCAACGTGGGACGATCATGATTATGGGGATAATGATGGCAACAAGCATTTTGAGTTGAAGCATAAAAGCAGAGAACTTTTTATGGAGTATTGGGGCAATAAAACCTTTGGTGAAAATGAAGAGGGCGTATACCATAATTTTAGGTTTAGCGATGTAGAGTTTTTGATGTTAGACGATCGTTGGTTTAGGGACGAGTCGGAGATCAATGAGCAGTTTGATAGCAAAGCACAGATTGGTTCGACCCAATTGAGTTGGCTTAAAAACAAGCTGGTGCATAGCCGGGCTTCCTTTAAATTTGTGTGTGTAGGCGGACAGTTTTTGAATGCCAATACTGATAAAGAATCTTACAATTTGTACAAGAAGGAGCGTGATGAAATTTTGCGATTTATTGTGGACCAGAAGATAAGCGGGGTGTTCTTTTTAAGTGGAGATAGACATCATACTGAGCTCTTGAAGAATGATGAAGTTATTGCGAAATTGGGATATCCATTGTATGATTTAACTGCTAGTTCTTTAACTGCGGGACCGAGCAATGTGAGCAGTACCTCTGAGGCGAAGAACCCTATGCGGGTGGCGAATACCTTGGTGGTTGAAAATAATTTTTGTACCATCAATGTGAGTGGGGCAAAAAGAGGATCTCGTGAATTGAATATCACTTGTTATGATGCCAAGGGAATGGTTAAGTGGGGTAAGGTGATTAAAGAATCTGAGTTAAAAGCCCTGCCGAAGAAATAGGATATTTGATTTTTAAAAATTTGCGTATATTGCTATTAATTGGACTATAACTTGCAAATTGGCTTAAATTGAAATTACTATGGAACAGAGATCAAAATTGATACAAGAACAGTTTTTGCAGCGTGTAAAGTCTGCTTTGGCGCCTAATGTTTCATTTGTGGATGAATTAGCTGATTTGTTGAAGTTGAGTACCGACAGCGCTTATAGGAGAATTAGGTGTGAAACGCTTTTTAATATTGAGGAAATAACGCAAATCTGCAAACATTTTAGGGTGTCTTTTGATCCTGAAGTGCAGCACATGAGTAACAAAGTTACTTTTGATTATTTGAAGCTCGACGATAAGAAGGAGAATTTTAAACTTTGGTTGATGTTTATTTCTGGTGATGTGAAGAAAATTGGCACATCCATTAATAATCAAATTATTTATGGGGCAGATGATGTTCCCATTTGGCATCATTTCTTTAACAAGGAGTTGATTGCTTTTAAACTGTTTTATTGGTTAAAGTCGATTTTGAATTCACCTGATTATGCGGATGTAAATTTTGATGTGAATTTGATTGATGATGAAATGGTGGAGAGTGCCATGGAGATGTTGCGCAATTACAACGAGATAAATTCTGTGGAGATTTGGACCGAGGATACTTTGAATAGCAATTTAAAACAGATAGAATACTTTTTTGAATCTGGCTTTTTTAATACCAAACAAGATGCTTTGCGCTTGTGCGATTTGTATGTAGAGGAATTGAATTTGGTATTGAAGAAGGCTGCCAAGAGCAGCAAATTGATAGAAAAGGGTGAATCTGGAAGAGAGAATTTTAAACTCTATAAGAGCGAGGTGATGATTGGCAACAACAGCATTTTGGCCAATATTGGTTCAACCAAAATTGCGTATGTAAGCAACAATACTTTTAACATGATGAGCACCACGAGTGCTGATTTTGTGCATGAAAATGAATTGTGGTTAAACAATTTATTGCGCAAATCTACCTTAATCAGCGGCGTTGGAGAGAAGCAGCGCAACCAGTTTTTTAGGGTATTGCGCGATAAAATTGATGTGCTGCGTCAGCGTATATTATTGAGTTAAACTAGCTGCCCGAAAGTTTGCGTTGTATCATGCTTTCATAGAGTGCTATGCCTGCGGCAACTGATACATTGAGGGAAGCCACGCCAAAATCCATTGGGATTTTGCCTAAGTGGGTGCATTTTTTTAATACTTCTGGACTGATACCTGTTTCTTCGTTACCCATCACAATGGCTAATGGTCCGCTAAGGTCTAATTGATCTAAATTTTCTGCTGCTTTTTCTGTGCAGGCCATGGTGGTGAAGCCGCATTGGTTCAGGAATTCGATAACGGTTTTGAGATGTTTCTCGCGACAAACGGGTATTTTTAACAAGGCACCAGCGGAGGTTTTTACGGCATCATCGCTCACTTGTGCGCTGTCTGTTTGCGGAATAACAATGGCATGTGCACCTGCGCACAAGGCTGTTCTGGCGATGGCGCCAAGGTTTCTTACATCGGTTAGTTTATCAAGTACAACGATATAGGGTGTTTTGCCTTCTTCGAACAATTGCGGAACAAGCTGCTCGATGCTGTAATACGAAATGGGTGAAATATAACCTACGATGCCTTGATGGTTTTTATCCTTAAAAGAATAGAACTTTTCTCTTGGTACATATTGGATAGGCACCTGATTTTGCCTGCAAAGGCTCATTATCTCGTCTATTTGGGTGCTTTGTAGTCCCTTTTGAACGATTACCTTAATTAATTCTTTTCCGGCTGTAAATGCTTCTTTAACGGCGTGTACGCCATAGATTGCTGATTGGCTCATGTTGTATTTTCTACTGCAAAGAAAACAAAAAAGCTGCCCATTGGAGCAGCTTTTTTGTTATTGAACTTAATAATGTTTGGTTCTATAAACCTGATTGCGCAGCAAGTACTTGTTTTTCGAATTCTTGAGATAGGGCATCTTGGCCATATCCTTTAACTACTTGTTGGATATAATTCATGATTTGAACATTGTCTTCGATGTCTGTTTTAACAGCGTTGCGCTTGCTCTTGAAACTTAAGAAATAGCGTGCTCTGTCGTCATGAATTTTCATGAGTTCCTTTGCCAAATTGTTTGCTTTTTCTGTAGCACCTGCTTGGTAGTAACCTTCAATTAAACGCACCACAAAAACATCGTACTGTACTTTGTTATCTGGAATTACTTTTAAGCAATAATCGATTGCCTTAATAGCTGAATCTTTTTTGCCTTCCATTACCAATTGCTCTGATAAGCGATAGAAAATGTTTCTGAAATTTTTGGTTTGACGTAAAATGGTTTCATCCAAATACACATTTTCATCTCCCATATTGCCCCACTTGAATTTCTCCATCAAGTTGGTCCACAAGATGTCAGAGTTAATTCTGCCAGTGGTACCATCTCTTTGGATATTGCTCGCAATAGGAACCAATCTATAGGTTAAACCTTCTAATTGGAAGTATGCTTGCAAATTCATGTACACATCAGAACCTGTTGTGATAGCCCAGTATATTGGTCGGGTATTGATATTAGAAGCAATGATATCCAACAAAATTAAATCGGCTTTCATGAGGTTGGCGTTGCCAATTTCCCACTTGATAGAATCTAGCATGTAAGGAGCATCTTTGGCTTTTACCACACCATTTTTTAAACAAGCTTCACGATCAACAATGATGCTAAAACGCTTGGTTGGATAATAGCGTAAAGCTTCACCACCTTG
>JBILVK010000073.1:0-14858 GCA_044370475.1 Bacteroidia bacterium | reverse complement strand
GCTCTTTTTTTCTAGTATTCTTGCTCGGAGTCTGCTCAAGGATTGTGGTTTGATGCCTAAATAACTCGCCAATTGATGCTGCGGTACCCGCTGAATAAGGTCGGGTCTTTTTTGTACTAAGTTTAAGTAGCGTTGTTCTGGTGAAGAAGTCTTAAACTCGTCGAAGTCCATTTGTTGTTTAGCTAATAATTCTTCCGACAATAGTCGACACATAATTTCAAACTTTGGAAATTTGCTGTTTACTTCTAAGGTCATGTCGGCATTTGATACTAGGAGAATGCTGTCTTCCACACAACTGATGAAATATTCTGAAGGCGTTTTATTGATTACACAATGAGGAGTTAAGGATTCGGTTTCTGTATAGAAAGCGGTTGTTTTTTCCTCGCCATCTATGATGTAATAGATGCGAATACAGCCTTGTAAAACAAAGTAGCTATCTTTCGATTTTTGTCCTTGCGAAAGCAGTGCAGTGCCTTTTTTAGCGGTTCGAAATAAGTCCAGAGAAGTGATAGCGTTCTTTTCCTCTTCTGTTAAAGAAATGTATTTTGATATAAAGTTGAACAGTATGTCTTTCATTGTTTTGTGGAAGTTTCTCTTGCCTATAGCGTTTTGCTGCCATGGGATGTTACTTAATGTCTAGCGAAAAATTGTATAGCTAATATAAATATTATTGTGTAAAAAAGCTGGATTATCAAGCTTTAGATTAATTGTAGGTTTTGTTTTGGTAATTTTTACCAAGGTCCATTTTGGGTAATATTGATAAATCTATTCTTTTCATAACGGTAGGCTCCACCATATCCCACAAACCATAGCCGACTGCTTTGGTCTTTGTAGATTTGAAAAACCACCGGTCCTTTATTGTCATCTGATTTTTCAACTTTTAAAAGTTCTTTTCCATGATAGGTATATAAATCATGTTGATTAGAAACAAACCATATTTTCCCATTTTCATCTATGGCAATGCTGCCAATTCCCTTTCCCGTTTCAATTTTGCCTTCCGTGATATTTACTGCCTTATTCTTTTTCAAATAATACAATCCTTCTTTTGTTGAAACCCAATATGTCCCGTTTTTGTCTTCAATTATTTCGTTAACAAAGTTGGTTTTAATCCCCGCCTTTTCAGAAACGTTAAGCATCTTATTACGGGCATATGAAAAGAGTCCTGCATTGGTGCTAAACCAAATTACGCCTTTGCTATCTACCATCATATTATGAATCATTTTTGTGCTTGATATGCCCAGGCTTGAATCTATCTTTCCTTCTGGTAAGGTAAAATTAGTAAACTCTTGTCCATTAAATCTGCAAACTCCATCCTGAGTCCCAATCCAAATATTTCCAATGGCATCTGTTGCTAGGCACCAAACGGCATTGCTAATTAAACCATCTGATTGGTAATAATTTTTTACTAACTCCCCATCAATGCTGCTAATGCCATCTGTATGTCCAATCCAAATTTTCCCATCTCGGCCTTCGGCAATGTCTTTAATTGTTACCCTTTTGCCTGATTCACTTTTAATACTGTCTATGTGAATCAATGAATCATGAGTAAGTTTCCATGCTCCATTTTCACATCCAAACCAAATATTGCCTTTGCTATCTTGAAATATAGTCCTTACCACATTGCTTATCTGTTGAACTCAGCGTTTATAAAAGTTTGGAAATTGAAAGGTTTCTTTCGTTACGTTTTGTTTACCTCCCTTATACGTTTGTCCATTGCACACAGTCAGAATAAAACATAGCCCAATTCCTGCTAATAATTTTATGATGTGAAAAGGAATTTTCTCTTTTTTCATTTGATTTTTATTTTTTAGGAAGCAAACAAAGTAGCATGAGCGAAGATACAATTCCTTTTCAATTGGTTTTATTAGCTGTTATAATGAAAAACTGCAATTTATTTTCAATAATTTTTTACCTTGGTTCGGACAATTGCTATTACCTATTGCCTAATTGAACAGGGTGTTTGAGTGGATTTATAGATTTGATTGATTTTAAAAAGAGACTGATTATTAAGTGGAGCAAGATATACCTAGTGATTTATATGAAGAGCTTTTGGGTTCTTTGCCTAGCAGTGATGGGGTAAAGCGCAAATTGTGGGCTGAGAGAATTGTTTATGAAAGTATAGATCTTAAGTTGTTATATGGGTTGTTGCGAGAAGATAAAAAAGTGGCAACTCGTTTTCTTTGGTTATTGAGTGATATTGGGCTATTGGCACCAGGATATTTGTTGTTGCAGCTTCCAGATTTATTTGCATACTGCCAGCATAATCACAAAGATTATCTACCTTCTTTTGCCTCTTATTGGCTTTATGTGGGCGTGCCGGAGCAACAGGAGGCACAAGCCATAGATGTGTTATTTCAATGTTTATATTCTGGGCAAAGCAATACGACTTTAAAATCTAGGTCGATGTGGGTATTGGCCAAGCTCTCTCAAAAGCACCCCGAATTAAAGAACGAACTGCGCTTTTGTTTAGAAGACCAGAAAGATAAATACACGGCAGATTTTGCCAAGCGCGTTGATAAAATACTGTTGCAAATTCATTAAGGGTTTTAAAAATAGATTAGAGCAAAATGAAGATGTTTTAGGGACGAAAAAAAACAAAATAGGTACTAAAAATCCAAGATATTGGATTTTCTTGTAAAGCTTGCTGGATGTGCCCTGCAGGCTTTTTTGTTTAAAATGGAGTTGCTGGTAAAATGGTTTTGATTTATTTGTTTGGAAAAGGTAAAATATGTTTGAGGTGTTATTAGCGCGCAAAAAAAGATAACACCAAAAGGCCTTTGAAATTTATTAATTTATTAAACCCCAAAAAAATGAAATTAGCAGTATTAACAGCGACTTTGTTTTTCCATGGCATATGCTATGGGCAAAACATTCTTTACAAACAAACAAACAAGATACAGGAGTACAACTACGGTGTAGTTGATACGGCAGGTATGCGACAGCTCAGTGAGATTGAGAAGATTAAGTACGAATTGAAATTTGTTGAAAAAACTTATTCCAAAACTATTTTTGATGATTTTAATTCTGTGTATGAGGTAAAGATCGACTCAAACGAGTATCAGCAAGATTGGATGAAGCTTGCTAGAAGATTTAAGTATTCTAACAGTGGAATGGAGATGTATGATGGCAACAATGTTTGGATGAAAACACTTCCATATTCAACAGAGCAGATTGCAAACAGGGAAGAGGCGAAGGCCGATATCCAAGAGTTTGGTTACCATCCAGGCTTGGCAATTTTCCCAGAGTTTACAACTGATTTAATTGCACAACTAGCCACACAAAATGTGCAAGTAACAAATTTAGCAAATGGAGAAGTGAAAGTTGTTTCTGATGGAGTGACTACACTTTTTAATAAGTATAAGCTAACCATTGTTACTGAGTTCAACGACAAGGAAGGTTATAAAAATCGCCAGACGCAAGGTTATGATCCTTATTTAACTAACAAGGGTTATTTATTGCGTATTAACAAGAGCGAACGTTTTGTGCATTCTGTTAATGGTCCGTGTATCACTGATACCAAGATTACTTATTACAGCAATTATACCATTCAAGATCCAGGTGCATTGATTGATAAGGCTATGATTAAACCAGAGTCTTTGAGCTTGTATCCAAATCCCAACGATGGTGTATTTACTGTGGCAGCTGATTTAAATAACAATGTTACTATTTCAAGCGTAAAGGTGATAAGTGTTCAGTCGGGCGCTGCAATAAACATTGACCATGGTAATCAAAAAACATTTTTGGTAAACCTGCCAAACTTGGCAACAGGCAATTATGTTTTGCAGGTAGTTACAAGTCAGCAAAAATCGCTTACAGTTAACTTTTTCAAAAATTAATCATCACATAACAACAAACAATCATGAAAAATATTCATATATTTACTTTAGTTTTAATTTACATTTTGGTAAATAATAAAACAACATATGGCCAAAGCGGACCTGTAGATACCAGTCAGGTAATTTTTAGCAACCGGGATGCTTTGGATGGGGAGTTGGCGAAATTTGGTTTGAAGACCTTAGAGTTTTCTGAAGGCGCCAATTGTATTCGTCAAGGAAAGCCATTAACAAAAAGGCGCTTAGGTGACTTAAAGTTTGAGGTGGATTTGAACCCAGTGAAGAAAACTTTCGGAGATGTTGAAACAGATACTTGGCCTAAGGTTGAAGGTGATATCAATATCTATTGGATACATGGCTTAAATGGGTCAACAGAGTCGTTGGCGGTTCCAGCACAAGCTACACAAATAGGAGCGCCAGGTTTTGATGCAAGGAAAGTGACATCAATTAGAGGTGTGCCCTCCTCAGGTTCGCATTCTGTGCAATACTACAGCGAAGATAGAGGAATCAGTTATGCAACAAATGATTTGAATACTGTAAACAATGCTTTGGTTCCATTGGCTAAAAGAACTCCTAGGGATTATATCATTGCTCATAGTCAAGGAGGAATTGTAGCTAGAGAGTGGTTGCGAAACATGGAACAGAAGCCAAATATGTATGATAAGTTTGCACACGGTATGGTAACCTTTGGAACTCCTCACGGTGGTGCTGAGGTGTTAAATAATACTAGGCCGAATTTGGGCAATAAAGTACCTATGTTTATGGATGAAGCTTGTAATGCAATAGGAAAAGCATTACTTGAGGATATGGTAAAAGATAATTTCCTTACCCGTTTGTTAATTTCACAAAACTTGAAAAGTAAAATTACTGACAAAGCCTGTGAATTTGTTGGTAAAACTGTTGTTCCTTTAGCCCTAGACAACTATTACAAGCGCACCACAGAGGATTACTATGTTGGATCACCATTTTTAAAAGGTTATAATGATGCTAATGGACATGTAGAAGGATTGTCGGAGTATACTTTGAAGGTGCCTGTTGTGCAGTTCTATGGCGAAGAGGAGCAGCCTATTTTATGGAGATTTTTGAGCAGCACTGTTAATATTGGTCATGACAAATTGGATAATAATGAAATGATTTTTGGCTATAATCAAGATGACCAAATGGGATTGAAAGCCATGGATTTGGCCGATAAATTCTATACAAAATGTATAGACGAGGAGGAAGAAGTAAAGAGGATGGAGAAAAAAATTATGAGAAGAACCTTATCGTTTTTTTCAATCCCACAAAAAGCATTAAAAAATGCCAAAGAAAATATAATTACCTATAGAAATGCATATACATGGGTGCTTAATGCAAATGATTATTATTTAACAGATTTGATTGGAGGTAGGCAAGAGAAGAAAGTGTTGTCTCATTGTTACGTTGTTGATAATATTCAGTGCAGAGATATGAGTAAGAATGCTCCTAGCAGCGGATTACCTCCTGTTTTTATTACTAAGAGTTACACTGTGGGTGTAGATGCTTCTGGAATCAATTGTCTTTATACTCCAATAAGTGTATTGTATAACAATTATTCATTTCCAGGTTTAGATGGAACCACTTGGGTTGGTAATTGTACTGGTTCGCAATCGGGTACTGCTGTCTGGAAAACTACTGGTACCTACAAACCCAATGATGGTGTTGTTTTGGCAGAGTCTGCAAGTGCAGAATTGAAAACAAATGCTCCAAATCATATTAAAAACACCTATGTTAGGGTGAAAATGGCAGAAACAAATCATGATCAGATGAAAAATTGTACTCAGACTAAATTGGCTCTTATTCAATTGTATAATGGAGGTCACGGTACTTTTTTTAAAGTTGACAAAAGATAATTATGAAATTTAATTTAAATTTAGGTGTCATTGTTTTGTTACTTATTTTAGGTTGCAAAACTAAGGAAGAGGCTTTTAAGCCTCTTCCTAAACCTTCTACTCAATTGAAACTTGATACTATTTGGCGATTTCAAAATGAATATAGCATAATGCCAACCTTAAATTCTGAGAAAGATCTATTGATAAGCAATATGTTTCAGAAAAATGGCGATGAATTTAAATTGATTGATGGTAAAACAGGGGAATTAAAATGGCAGTGGTTTGATTACTATCAAAAAGAGGAAGGATTTACTGTTAGTAATTGTTATTTTAACGATGATATTATGGTCTTGTGTTCTGGACCAAGATCTTATGCCTTTAGCTCAATAACTGGAAAAACGATTTGGAGACATAGGATTGATACATTATATGGTGAGTCTCAAATTAATCATGATTTTGAAGGGAACGTTTATCATGCTTTTTCCTCTCCTGTTAGCTTTCGCAGTTATATTTATGGTTCCTCCTATGAAAAAGGGAATTGGAAGCCAATTTGTACTTTTGAGGACAGTACTAAACATTTTAATAATCATACTATAACAGCTCTTGCTTTTTCTAAAAACGATAAGGGTGAAAAAATAATGGTATTTACCTTGTATTTATTTTCTAACAAAGGAGAGCCCCAAACAGCAATTAAGGTTTGTGGTTTTAATATGGTGACAAATAAATATGAATGGGTTAAAGATTATTCGGATATGTATGCTGAATTTATGGTTTGTAAAATGGCCTCAAATGACACCAAAGTTTTTACCTATGCTGTTGCTGGATTAAATAGATATTTGGTTGCAATTAACGCAAGTGATGGAAGTATTGCATGGCAGCAATCCATGCCTGATTTGGGAGTTGGAATTTACCCGTATAAGGATAAGCTTATTTCTTTAAGTAATGGAAGTAGGCCAGTCATTTGTGTGGATCAGAATACTGGAAACATTGTATGGCAGCAAGATTTTACCCCAGAAGCAGTTGATAATTTTAATTTTACTTTTGGTGACTCTAAAATTTTTAAAAACTATCTGATTTCCACCCAATGCGATTATTTGCTGGTTTTGAATTTGGATAATGGCAGTGTGGTTTATAATAAGTACATAGCATTGCCTAACGGATGCCTTCAATTTGGAGTGGATATTAATGAAGAGAAAAGATGGTTATATATACAAGATAGATTCTATATTAATTGTTATAATCTTCCTGATGAGGTAAAGTATTAGCTAAGAGAGACGCTATTAAAATAGTAAAGAGTTGCCAATGATTTCAAGAAATTGGCAGCTCTTTTTTTTTGTCAACTTTAGGCGTTGGTTTTGTAATTGGGGTATTTTCAGACAGATTTTTGGAAAGGTTTTTGCGCCTAGTTGAAACAAAAATCCAAGAAACTGGATTTTTCTTGTTCTTAGGTAAACGTGGGGTACGGGCGGAAGGTTGGTGAAAAAGCATTTTTGCGGGAGTGCCAGATTTTGGCTTTGCTGCTTGCTGTTTTACCTTAGGGAAAATTATTAGAAACCCCTATGAGAAACTTTGTTTTTTTGTTTTTTTTACTTGCTATGTGCAGCTTTAGTTGGGCGCAAAGACCCGTAACGCACATGCTCTCTACTTCGCCAAATTATACTACTAAGTATAATTACTTGGATGAGTATTTTAGTACGCAGTATTTGGTTAGTCCCCAAAATAGACTAGACAATGTGGATGAGAGTGAAACTAAAACATCTTTTTACAAGTTTGAAATTCCTTTTCAATATGCTCGCGAGTTGCCTAAGAATTTCTTTTTGACTTTGGGCTATAGCAGAATACATGGTGAATACAATTTTAGTACGACTTACTGGGATACTGATGTTGCCTTTGAGAAATTGCAGGCTGCAGAGAAGGTAAAAATAGTTGGGGGAGAAGTGTCTGCGGGTTTTGGAAAAGCTTTTTATTTTGGAGAACCTAAGAAATTTATGTTGATGCCTCATATGCGGGCCTATTTTGAAAGTTGTGGATTTGATGGCTCTTATAATAGTGGTACTGCAATCAATCCTAGCACTACCAAAAATGAAAGTTATGGTTATTATACCAAGGGAGGTTTTGCCGTTGGACTACAAGCAAATTATCAAATATCTAAACACTTTGGCTTGGGTTTAATGATGAACAATATAGTTGGTTTTGAACATTTGGCTGTATCTCGAGGTACGGTTTATGTTGGAGATATTGATGAAAAGAATTTTGTTCTAAACCTGAAACAAACTCCGCAGTTGCATTTGATTTATTATTTTCAAACTAGGAAAGGTAATTGATGTTCTTTGATACTAAATTGGTATTTGCTGACTGGCAGTTGCCTATTTGCTTATTGCTCCGCTTTATGCCCTGATTGAATTTACCCCTTTGATTTATCCCATAGCTTAGCGTGTTTCTAGCCCCTAGCATCTCATGGTAACAATACCTTAACTTTTGTTGAGGTATTGTTTATTGAGGAATTTGTGAGGTGAATTTTTTTTTGGCAAAATTTAAAACCAAACCGTCTTTTATGCTCCGTAACTCTCAATAACCGAGGCTTCGAAATCTAGCCATTCTTGCCAGCGTTTTTCTACGTTAACGCCAATGCCATACTTGCGGGCATAAGCCAAAAAGGTGGTATAGTGATTGGCTTCGCTTTCCATAAGGTCGCGGTAAAAGGTGGCCAGCTCTTCGTCTTTGATGTTTTCTGATAAGACCTTAAAGCGCTCGCAACTGCGGGCTTCTATGAGCGCAGAAAATAACATGCGGTCTACAAAGGCCGATATTCTGCTGCCGTCTTTTTTGAGGAATTTGAATAGCTCGTTTACATAAGGATCTTTGCGTTCGCGCGCCAATTGAAAGCCACGGGCAACAATGATGTTGTGCACCAACTGAAAATGCTCTACCTCTTCTTTGGCTATGGCCAACATGTCTGTTACCAAATCTGCATGCTCAGAATTGTTAGTGACAACAGATAAGGCATTGCTGGCTGCCTTTTGCTCTGCCCAGGCATGGTCGCTCAAAATTTCTTCTATATTGCTTTCTACTAGCTTGGCCCAGCGTGGGTCGGTAGGTAATTTTAATCTTAACATGAACGCATTTTTAGAGGGGCAAAAATACCCGTTTTTGCCCTATTTCCCTAAGGTTTTTTGTTTACTGATGCAGAACATGCTTTATTTGTAGCTACATGACAAAAGCTCCCATTCTTCTTGTAATTGGTTATGTTTGGCCCGAACCAAATTCTAGCGCTGCGGGTAAGCGTATGCTGCAATTGATGCAAGTGTTTACCGAGCATGGTTGGCATATTGTTTTTGCAACAGCTGCCAAGAAAAGCGGATTTGAATTTGACTTATCTCAATTGCAGATAGAATCGCAAGAAATAGAATTGAATGAGGATAGCTTTAATGTATTTGTGGCAAATTTGATGCCTAGGGCGGTGTTATACGATAGATTTATGATGGAAGAGCAGTTTGGGTGGCGGGTGAGAAAAGAATGTCGGCAAGCGCTTCAAATACTCGATACCGAAGATTTGCATTTTTTACGCCATGCCCGACAATTGGCAAATAAAGAAAGTCGTGAACTAAGCCTGCTAGATTTGCAATCTGATATGGCCAAAAGGGAAATAGCCAGCATTTTGCGTTGCGATATTTCTCTTATTATATCGGAGCATGAAATGGATTTGTTGCAACATGTTTTTCACATAAACCCCCAAATCCTTTGGTATTACCCGCTCTTTGTGGAGGCTCCAAGTAAGGCTTTGCTAAGTTTTCAAGAGAGAAAGGACTTTGTTTTTATTGGCAATTTTTGGCATGAACCCAATTGGCAAGCACTGCGTAATTTAAAGGAATTTGTATGGCCTAAATTAGCCAAGTTGGTGCCAGGTGCCAAGTTGCAAATTTATGGTGCTTATGCCGCGCAAAAGGTGCTAGAGCTGCACAATGAAAAGCAAAGGTTCTTGGTAAACGGAAGGGCAGAAGATGCAGAGGAGGTGTTAATGCAGGCCAGGGTTAGTTTGGCGCCGCTTACATTTGGGGCCGGACTTAAAGGTAAGTTATTGGAATCAATGAATGTGGGTACGCCTTCTGTTACCACTACCATAGGTGCCGAGGGAATTGCCGAAGTGGAAGATTGGCCGGGCTTTGCCACCAATGACCTCACAACCTTTGCCCAGCTTGCGGCAAAGCTTTACCAAGATGAAAATGACTGGAATAACAAGCAGCAGAAAGGCTTTGCTTTATTGGAGGCTCGGTTCAGACCGAATCTTTTTGAGCATGATTGGATGGAGCAGGTAAATTGGTTATTGGCACATTTGGAAGACCATAGGATGAAAAATTTTATGGGTGCCATTTTGCAACATCATACCTTGGCTAGCACAGAATATATGAGCAGGTGGATACAGGAAAAGAATAAGCCACATTAGCCATGTTTTTGCCAGTAGGCTTGTCCGTAAGCGCAGTAAATTTCTTGTCCCACTTTAATTTTTTTAATCGCCACAAGGCAAACTTTGCCTGTGTCTGTCAAGGCAATTTTGGCATTGTTTTTTGTGGTGCCTGGTGCCTTGCCATCTGCATCGTTGGCGTATCTTCCAAAACAATTGCTGTGAATGGAGTCGAGGTACTTGCCATTGGGCATGGCTATAAAGTATTTGTCTTGGTATTCTGCTGCTCTTTTGAGGGCTTCTGCCTCGCCAATTAATTCGCCACCATATAAGCAAATAACTTCTTCTTTATGGATGGTGATGGCGGTAAATAAGCCCATGCCAGCACCTTCAATTTGCGATGGACTTATATATAAATAATCTGATTCTGGGGCATCGATGCGCATGGCTTTTTTTTGCGGCAATATAGCTATAAACGCACAAATCCGTATGTGTTAAGCAGCGTATCATGTTTTAAACTATTGCCTCTAATTTGGTTAGGTTCTGCTTCTAAATCTTGTATGCTGTTGATCTTGATATCTGTTTGTTCTGGTAGGTAATTTGTGGCAACTTGTTTGGTTGCATAGCCAGTGCGCACAGGGGCTTTGGCCGACTTAGATTTAGTTGCACCAGTCAGGTAAATGGTATCGTACACTGTGGTGGGTTGCGTTTCAATATATACGGTATCTACTTGGGCAAGCAGCGGAGCTTGTTTATTTTTCTTAGGCGCAAGCCATGGGTAAGATAAGCCTCCAATAAGCAATAATGTTGCAGCCACTTTCCATAAAGCAATTTCTTGTCTGAACCAATTTTTTGAAGCGCGTTGATGTTGTTGGGCAAATTGATGCAACAAATTTTGTTTGATGCTTTCTTTTCTGCTCTCTGTTTGTTTGGTGGCAGCAAGGCATACCAGGTGTAGTTCATTGTATTCATTTGGGCTGAACCAAGCGCTTACTAAAGTTTTTTGCTCTGCATTGAGTTGCTCATACGCATATTGGTTTAAGCAATCGAATACGCTGCTTGGAATTTCTTCGTAATTATTTTTCATGGATAAATACACTTAGTTTTTTCGATAATTTTTTTAGTAGGTGAAAGAGTCCCGACTTTACAGAGCCCTCTGGAATTTGAATAATCTGCGCAATTTCTTTGAGTGGTAAGTTGTGGTTGAAACGCAAATTAAAAATGGCCTTTTCTTTTTCGTTGAGGTCTGAAAGTCCTTGCCTAATCTCTGTTTGCAGTAAATTTAAATCGTGCAAAGAATGCGTTTCTGTATGTTGTTCAAATGAATTTTTCTGCGCCAAATCTTGTTGATTTGTATAATCTCTTAACAGATTTTTGCACCTATTTGCAGTTAGGGTAAATACCCAGGTAGAGAATTTTTGGTTTAAATTAAAGCTATGCGGTTGCTCAATAATTTTCATAAAAACTTCCTGCACCACATCCTCTGCTTGGGTTTTATCTTTGGTAAACCCACTGGCAAACCAAGTGAGTTTATCAAAGTATCTTTCGTATAATATTTCCAATGCAGAAGCTTCTCCGGCAGAGAGCTCCTGCATCAATATTTCATCGCATTTAACAGCCTGTGAGTCCTTACTTATACGCACGCTGTAGCCTATTGGTTGAAGTAGTTTATAATGTCTGTTTCTTCTGGCATGCCCTTGGATATTTGCAATAATTTTTCTTTAACTCCATTGGCTTTTTGAATATCTCCAGCAAGTTTATAATGATCGTATAGCTTGATAAAGGGAATGATATAATTGAGGTTGATGCGCTTTACAATATCATATGAAATATCCTTGTAAAATACCTTATCTAGATAGTCTAAAGCAAACACTTGCTCGTAGTTCTTTTTAAGCACCGCAATATTGTCTAAGGTGCTGGTGCTATACTCATAGGTTAAGCCCGTAAGGTATAAATCTGAGGCAATGGGTGCAGAATATTCATCATCGCAACTCACTACCATATATACAGGGTAGCCTTTTTTATTGGTGGCCAAAGTCTTTACCATGTCTGTTCTAAACCACTTGTATTCTTGCTCTGCATTGATGGTGTCTAATGCTTCAAAGTGCTTGTATTGCGTTAATCGTCTATTAAAAACAAGTACACATTAATAACCGTTACATCTGTCCTAATTCCTTTAGCCTGCAATAACCAAAGCGGATAGGTATCGTTATCGCCAAAAGTAAGTATGATGGCATTGGGTTTTAAACCGCACAAAGTATTGTAATTGTAATACATCAATCCGGGCGAAACCAAGCCATTCTCCAACCACAATTTGCAGTACTTATCGCGCTTTTGCCTATCGCGTTCAATCTCGCCCCAGCCGGCCATGTCGGATAAATGCTCTGTGCGGTTTGGACCTAATTCATCTGCCTTTTTTAGGTGTTTTATATAAGCAAAATTTTGTCCGTTGTGCATCCATTTTGCCAAGTTATATTCATATGAATTGGGCACTGCTTTTTCCATGGCATCAACAATATCGCCCTGTTGTTTGTATTTATCCTCTTGGCTTCTTTTATCTGTGGTATCGGTTCGAACCAAATTCCTTGTTGCTCTGTAATAATTGTACCAAGCAAAGGCAAAGTTTGGGTCTTTTTGGGTTTCTTTTTTCCAGAGTTGTGCTTGCTCTTTGTAATAGCTGCTGGGCTTAACATAAGTGGCAAAACTCAAGATGGGCTCTGGGTTTTGGGCAAAGGCGGTGGGGAGCCAAAGACATAGAATAAAGGCAAAAAATAGTTTTTTCATATAGGTAATTTTGCTATTTATACACCTAAGGAGGTAAAAGGTTCAAACTTGAAAGTGAAATATTGCATTAAAAAATAAATATAGGTAATTTAGAGTTTTGTTCAGAATAATGTAAGTTGCAACATGTCGTGGGTTACAAGGAAAATAGAGAAGAAGTGGAAGGAGCGCTTTCTTTCGTGCGACCTGGTAGATAAGGAAGAGAAGAGTTTTAAAATACGTTTTGCCCACCAATTGTTTTATGGAAGGTTAGACGATTCTTACCCCACAGAATACCCAGATGCCTTTAATGATTTTTACCAGAAGCGTGATGATTTAACACAAGAGGAAGTGTTAAATAAAATGCACCATTACCTTGTGTTTATTGGCATTGAATTGGAGGAGGAAATTGTGCTGGCTCACTTAGAAAAGTTTCCAGACGATTATGCAAAATTTTGCAGGAACTGCTATTATATTTTTAAGACCTTGGCGCATTATGGAACCTCGTTTGAGATAGATAAGCCGTTTAAGGACATAGGTAATAATATTTTTTTTCTATTGCGCATTGCCTCACAGGAAACGGCTATTGCCTCACAATTAGATTTGTTTGATGATTTAGAATTGCCCGATTTGTATAATCGGTTTTCTGTATTTCCGGATGGGTATGAGAAGAATGAAATTGTGCAAGATTTGTTTAAGCAAATAGAAGAGAGCAATGATAGTTTTTTTATTACGGGTAAGGCTGGTACGGGTAAGTCGACCTTTGTGCAATACTTTGCTTCGCATTCTAAGAAGCGGGTATTGAAGTTGGCTTTTACGGGTATTGCTTCTATTAATGTGGGAGGACAAACCATTCATTCGTTCTTTCTTTTTCCTTTAAAGCCTATGTTGCCTGATGATGATGAGGTTTTTCAGTTTAAGGAATATACAGAGAAGTACAAGATTATACGGAGTATAGATACCTTGATTATTGATGAAGTTTCTATGTTGAGGGCAGATGTGTTAGAAGCCATAGATTATTCGTTGCGCATTAATGGCGGACATCCAGGCAAGCGTTTTGGGGGAAAGCAGTTGTTGTTTATAGGCGATATATTTCAGTTGCCTCCTGTATTGGATCAGACAGATGAAGTAGAGAAATTTGTGTTTACAGAAGTCTATAAAAGCGAGTACTTTTTTGACTCTTTGGCCTACAAAGAAATTGCTCCGGTGTACTTCGAATTTCAGAAGTCGTACCGACAAAAATCGGATCAGGCATTTGTGAAATTATTGGATGAAGTGCGCATAGGTATGGTAAGTGAAGAATCGCTGGAGATGCTGAATACGCGCTGTTATCCAAACTATGAGCCTAGAATGGATGAATTTGTAATTAACTTAGCTGCCACCAATTTTATTGCTAATTCTGAGAACAAGAAACGCTTACAAGCATTGCCTTATACTTCCTTTAAATTTGAGGCAAAAATTACGGGCGATTTTAGGTCGGATAAATACCCCACCAGATTGGTATTGGAGTTAAAGAAGTTTGCGCAGGTAATATTTATTAAGAACGATGCAGGTAGAAAATTTGTGAATGGCACCATTGCTAAAATAGATTTTATTTCTCAAAATTTATTGGAGATACGTTTGCAAGATGGTTCTGTGCATAAGCTTGAACCTGTAACTTGGGAGAATAGAAAATACAAGTACGACCCCATGAAGCGCCGCATTGTATCTGAGGTTTTGGGCACTTTTACGCAATATCCCATTAAGCTAGCGTGGGCCATAACCATTCATAAGAGTCAGGGTTTAAGTTTTGATAAAGTAGTGATAGATATGGGCAGAGGAGCCTTTGTAAACGGTCAGGTTTATACAGCATTAAGCAGGTGCAGAACCATGGAAGGTTTGGTGTTGAAGAAGCCCATTACCCAGCAAGATTTGGTAATGGATGCACGCGTAGTACATTTTTATTTAACAGAAAACATGGTCCAAAAGATTGTTCAAGATGCCCAGTAGTATTCGGTTCAATGGGCCCAATCT
>JBILVK010000072.1:0-14878 GCA_044370475.1 Bacteroidia bacterium | reverse complement strand
AAACCTATTCTGTGATCATGTCGGGTAAAGATGTGATAGGATTGGCTCAGACCGGAACTGGAAAAACTTACGCCTACCTCCTACCTGTGCTTAGGATGCTTAAATTTTCTGAGCAACAGAGTCCAAGAGTATTGGTAATAGTGCCAACCAGGGAATTGGTGGTACAAGTATTAGGTGAAATTGAGAAGTTGTGTAAGTACACCAATATTCGTTACGGTGGAATATATGGAGGAAGCAATATTAATCCTCAGAAGAAGCTGGTAAGTGCAGGCTTGGATGTTTTGGTATCCACTCCGGGGCGACTAGTAGATTTGGCCATGTTGGGCATATTGAAGTTAAAGCAGGTCAACCATTTTATCATAGATGAAGTAGATGAAATGTTAGAAACTGGCTTTAGGGCGCAGCTAACCACGGTACTGGATTTATTGCCCCCTAAAAGGCAGAATATCTTTTTCTCTGCCACCATGAATAAAGAGGTTTTTCAATTGATTGAAACCTTTACCAAGAATCCTCAAAAAATTGAGGTTGTGCCACACGGTACCCCATTGAAAAAAATTAAACAAAGCGCCTATTCTGTGCCTAATTATTATACAAAAGTTAATTTGTTGTATATCTTATTGGCTAACAAAAAAACACTATCAAAAGTGATGGTATTTGTGAGCAATATTAAATTGGCAGATAGGTTGTATGGTGATTTAAAAAAGACTTTTGGCAATGAAATTTCTGTGATTCACTCTAATAAATCTCAAAACATTCGCTTTTCAACATTAGATGAGTTTCACCAAGGTCTGAACCGAATTCTGGTTGCGACAGATATAGCAGCTAGGGGATTGGACATTCTGGATGTTTCGCACATTATCAACTTTGATACGCCCATGGAAGCCGGCGATTATTTGCACCGCATAGGAAGAACAGGAAGGGCAGGCAAGAACGGTAAAGCCATTACCCTGGTTAATGGAGCAGAAGAAGCATATTTAGAAAAGATTGAAGGCATCATGAAACAAAAGATTAAAAGGGAGGAGTTACCTGCAGAGGTAAAAATTTCTACTTTATCTATTGAAGAAGAATTGCCTAAAAAAGTCCAGGTAAATTACCTCGAAAAAGTAAAAACAAAAGTATTGCCTAAGGGGTTTCATGAGAAGAAAGCAAAAAACACGAAGGTTAATTTGGGCGGACCAAGAAAGCGCAATCCAAACAAGATTAAACCGAGGAACAGAGCAGTTGAAAGGAACAGGGCGAGAAAAGGAAAAGGAGCTTAAATAATTTGTATTATTGTGTAACAATAGTAGAACAACTTGTTTAAAAATGGATAGATTTTTGCATTAGGTTTGAACCAATAAAAAATAATTATGAGTAATAAAGTAGAGCATATTGAGTGTTTAATAGTTGGATCTGGTCCGGCAGGATATACCGCAGCCATTTATGCAGCAAGGGCAGATATGAAACCTGTGATGTACGCAGGAATGCAACCAGGCGGACAATTAACCATAACCACAGATGTAGAGAATTATCCAGGCTTTCCAGATGGAGTTATGGGTCCAGAAATGATGGAATTGTTTAGAAAGCAAGCAGAAAGATTTGGAACAGATATCCGTTATGGAATGATTACCAGTGTTGATTTTTCTGGCAAGCCACCTTTCAAATTAATTGCAGATGAATCGCATGAAATATTGGCCGAAACTGTCATAATTGCCACAGGAGCAAGTGCAAAATGGCTTGGTATACCATCGGAAGAAAAATTAAATGGAAGAGGCGTGAGTGCTTGTGCTGTATGTGATGGATTCTTTTTTAGAGGAAAAGATGTTGCCATTGTTGGGGCAGGAGATACTGCATGTGAGGAGGCAAGTTACCTTGCAAAAATATGTAGCAAAGTTTACATGATTGTTAGACGCGATGAATTTAGAGCATCTAAAGCGATGGTGTATAGGGTAATGAATACTCCAAATATCGAAGTAATTTTTGATACCGAAACAGATGAGATATTAGGTGATGATAAAGTGATAGGCGCTCGTTTGAAGAACAGAAAATCGGGTGATTTAAGGAACATCGACATCAGTGGTTTTTTTGTGGCAATTGGCCATGAACCTAATACTTCTATTTTCAAAGGATATTTGGATATGGATGAAACGGGGTATTTAATAACTGTACCAGGAACAAGTAAAACCAATATTGAAGGGGTATTTGCTTGCGGGGATGCCCAAGATAAAGTATATAGGCAGGCTGTAACAGCATCTGGAAGTGGATGTATGGCAGCATTAGATGCCGAAAGATATTTAGCTGCAAAACAAGATACTATTTAATTGGATACCTTAAATTAACCATCACATGAAAAACATCGCTGTTCTTATAGATTATACAGAAGGTTCTGTTACAGCCTTGAAGCAGGCAGAGGCATTGGCACAAAGAGTAAATGCAACACTGCATGCTGTTAATATTGCATCATCACCTGATAAGGTAATGGATTCGAACAGCGATTTAATTCAATTTTTGAAGGCTCATTCTGCAAATTGGGAAAACATTCAGGTTGAAATTGGAGAGGGAAATTTGTTTGCGGCAATTCCACATGTATTAAAGAAAATAGAACCTAATGTGGTTGTAGTATGTACCCATGGAATTAAAGGAATGTTCCAACATTTGTTTGGTGCACATATTTTAAAATTGGTTCAGAGCATTCCTTTTCCTTGTATTGTTATTCAAGAAAACAATCAAGTTCAAATTGCAGATATTAAGAAAATATTGTTCCCATTAGGTCCGCATCCAGATTTTAAAACAAAAATTACGCAAACCATTGATTTTGCTAAAATGATGGATGCCGAAATTTATTTGTATCAAATTGATAGGCCTGGGATGATCAATGAGGATTACCTAGAGCAAAATTTACAAGCGGCCAAACAAGCATTTGCAGAGCATCAAATTGTGGTTCATAAAGTAATAGATGAGCTAAAGGTGATTTCTGCAGGATTTTCAAGACAAACCATGGAGTATGCCTCAGACAACCATATTCAGTTAATTAGTTTAATGGCCAGTGTTTCAAAATTAGATACTTTATATGGAGTTGGAGATAAGGAAAACTTTTTAGTTAATCCAAATGGCATTCCGATTCTTTGCTGTATGGATTAGATGTTTTAATTCTTATGAAATAGGGAGAGTAAAATGAAATGTGCTGCCAATATTTACTTGGCTTTCTGCCCATATTTCTCCTCTATTTTTTAATACAAAGTCTTTGCATAATATTAAACCTAAGCCTGCGCTTGGTTCACCCTCTGTGCCTATTCTGTTAGTCTTTTCATCTACTAAAAACAATTTTTGTAGGATCGCCTTGTCCATTCCAATTCCATTATCTTTAATAGAAATTTGCAATTTATTATCATCTCTTTCTTTAGAGCTGATAATGATTTTCCCTCCTTTTGGAGTAAACTTCATTGCATTAGAAATTAAGTTACGTAAGGTGCTATCCAACATGTGCGGATCTGCCAAAACCTGGTGCAAAGGGTTATTTTCAAAAGCAATTTCTTGGCCTTTTAACATTGCTTGATTCATGGTAAGATTTACCGCGTTTTCAATTGCTTTTGCAACATTTATCGAAGCGGGTTGATAGTTGATTTTACCTTGTTGCATCCCTGCCCATTCTAACAAATTATCCAATAGTCTTTTCACATTGGTAGCAGAGGAATTCATGCCAGAAATCATGTTCCTTAATTCATCCCTATCAATTTCATCAAAATCCTCTGAAACCATCTCAATTAAGGCTAATATTCCATTTATGGGTCCACGTAAATCGTGAGCTAGAATTGAGAAGAATCGGTCTTTTTCTATAATAGATTTCTTTAAATTGGTATTTGCCAACGCGAGTTCTTCCTTTGCCATTTTTTGCTCGGTAATATCAGTTACCATTCCATTCCAAAGGGTATCCCCATTTTCTAATTTATCAGGGAAAGATTCAAATTTACAATGTCTTATTTCCTTTCCTACCATAATTCTTGCGGTATATTTGAAAGGAGCTTGGTTATTGAAAGCTTCCAAATTTGCGTTCATAAAACCATCAAAATCGAGTGGATGAACTTTATTAAAGGTGCCCATTGCATCCTTTAAAATTTCTTCAAGTGGAAGCCCCACAATTTTTGACATGGGACTACTTACATAAACAAAACTAAACATCCCATTAGGTTTGCTTTGTATTACATAAACACCAACAGGTAATTTAGAAACGAGGGCATCAAATTGAATGGATTTCTTATTTAAAGCCTCTCTGGTAGAAACAAGTTCTGTTATATCTGTAGAAAAATTGCAAACACCAATCACATAGTCATTTTCATCTTTCAGGGGATAATTATTTGAAATAAAATGATGGTTCCCATTCAGATTAAAAACAGTTTCTTCGGAAATAGTATGTGCGTTATTTTTGATTACATTGGCATCATTTTGAATAAACTGAATGGCTAATTTGGCTGGGAAAATATCATCATCATTTGAAGCAATTGCCTGCTCTCGATTTATACCAGTTACCTGCTCCCACTTTGAATTCACCAATTTATATTTTCCTTCTAAATCTTTTACATAAATAATGCTTCCACTATTCTCTATCAAATCTGTAAGGAATTTATGGTTCTTTAACAATTCGTTCTCGGCAAATTGCCTACTAGAAACATCCCTAATAATAAAAATTAGCTGGGTGGGTGTGCCTTCCTCATCGCGTAAAAACTCTCCATTTACTTCAATAAACAATTTTCCTCCATCCAATCTTTTGGCCAAATACATTTCGGGTCCATTGAAAATCCCAGAGAACATTTGAGAGATATTCTCTTTAGCTCTCTCCTGTTCATTCTCCTCCAAAAAATCAAATATCTTGAGCCCAATTGCATCTGTAGATTGCTGCAAATCAATCAACTTTGTAGCGGCATCAGACAAGGTCAAAATAGTACCTTGAAAGTCGGAAATGATGATAGCATCTGGAGCGGCTTTAAGCAGCGCATTGTTGATAGAACTATTGCTCTCGAGTTCTTAAATACGTTGCTCTAAATCCTCATAGGAAGGTTTTTTTTCTTTGGCCATTTGCATTGGTTTTCAAAACACTTATTCAAAGTAAGCAAATTAAATATACTAGAAATATGATTTATATAAGCTCTTCCACACATGTGTATAAGTATATTTCTTAATTTAATATCAAAAATGAATCTTCGATAAACAAGGAAACCTAATTGAATAAAGATGGTAGTAAAAAAAATTGCGCTTAAAAAAACTCCGGTAAAAGCAAAAGCTAAAACAGCAAAAAAGAATGTTAAGTTAACCCCTAAAGCTAAGGTTAAAGAAGTAAGGAAAATATTTGTATTAGACACCTCTGTTATTTTATATGATAACAATTCCATAAAGAATTTTATGGAGCACGATGTAGCAATACCCATTACTGTTTTGGAGGAATTAGACAATTTCAAAAAAGGCAATGATACCATCAATTTTGAGGCAAGAGAATTCATCAGGTATTTGGATAAATTATCAGGGGAATTTATCCTTACAGAATGGATACCTATCAATGGTCCAAGTAGAGGGAATTTTAAGGTGATTATGCACGAAAAATCCAAAGTAGATGCACAAGTTATATTTGGAGAAAGAAAAGCAGATCACAGAATTTTAAATGCCGCTTTGGCCATGAAGGAGCAGAATCCTCACAGGCCAGTTATCATGGTAACCAAGGATGTCAATTTAAGGTTAAAAGCAAAGTCGTTGGGCATCCTTGCAGAAGATTATGAGACAGGCAAAATAAAAAACATTGATACACTCCATACAGGCAGGTCAATTATAGAAAAAGTAAAACCATCTGTAATAGATGAAATCTATACAAGGGGATTTGCGAGTTATGATTTGGCGATGAAAAGAAAACCCATTACCAATCATTTCTATATTTTAAAGAACAGTCAAAACTCTGTTTTAACCTATTATAATGGTGAGACCGAAAGCCTAGAAAAGGTTAACAAAGCAAGTGCCTATGGCATTAAGCCTAGGAATGCAGAACAAGCATTTGCCATGCACGCAGTGCTTAATCCGCAAATTAAATTGGTAACCATTCAGGGAGTAGCAGGTACTGGAAAAACCTTATTGGCATTGGCAGCTGCACTTGAGCAAAAGGCGCAGTATAGGCAAATTTATCTGGCCCGACCAATTATACCGCTTAGCAATAGGGATATTGGATTTCTTCCTGGGGATATTAAATCTAAGATTAATCCCTATATGGAGCCTTTGTGGGATAACCTGAAACTTATCCAAAATCAATGGAAAGAGACTGACAAAGAATACCAAAAAATAACGGATATGGTTAACCAAGAAAAATTGGTTGTAACCCCACTTGCCTATATTAGGGGAAGAAGCTTATCCAATATTATGTTCATTATTGATGAGGCTCAAAATCTAACTCCATTAGAAGTAAAAACAATCATTACTAGAGCAGGTGAAGGAACAAAAATTGTCTTTACTGGAGATATTTTCCAAATAGATACCCCTTATTTAGATTCGCAGTCGAACGGACTATCCTACTTAATTGACAGGGTTCAAGACAATCCACTTTACGCTCATATTACCTTAGAAAAAGGAGAAAGATCGGAGCTAGCCAATTTGGCAAATCATTTATTGTAAAGCTTGTTTAAATTATGACTGAAGAAGAAATTAAGAATTACAGAAAAAAGTACAATAACAGTGAAAGAAATTTCTTAGATGGACCAAGGGAGAGGAAACTAGAACTTGGCTTTATATTTAGGGTTTCAATGGAGTTCTTAAGAGGTTTAAGGGCATTGCACTTCTTGGGACCTTGTGTTACTGTTTTTGGGAGTGCTCGGTTCAAAGAAGACCATATTTATTACCAAAAAGCCATGGAAATTGGGGCTGGTTTAAGTGAGTTAGGTTTTGGAGTAATGACAGGTGGAGGTCCGGGTATAATGGAAGCTGCCAACCGAGGAGCCTTTGAGAATAATGGCTTAAGTATTGGCTGCAATATTGAATTGCCACACGAACAAAAGGAAAACCCCTATTTACATAAATGGGTTAATTTCAGGTATTTTTTTGTCAGAAAAACCCTGCTCATTAAATATTCGTATGGCTTTGTGATCATGCCTGGTGGTTGGGGAACCATGGATGAAATGTTTGAAGCATTAACCTTAATACAGACTGGTAAAATAGAGGAATTTCCTGTAGTGTTATTTGGCAGTGAGTATTGGAAAGGCCTAATATCTTTAACTGAAGATATGGTGAAACATGAAACTGTTTCTATGAAAGAAATAAAGGAATATCTTCTGGTGACAGATTCTGTGCCAGAAGCTATGGCCCATATTCAAAAACACGCTATTCAAAAGTTTAAATTAACTAAGACAAGAAAACTTAAACCCTTCTCCTTTCTTGGAGAAAAGTAGTTTAATTTTTGTCCTTAGCCATCTTAATTGCCCGCATGAAGTTGGCATAGAATCCAGTAGCTGCAAAGCTTTTGTAGTGACAATGATTGCTAATGGTTCCAGTTTCTTCACATTTACAAGCTACAATTTTATTATTCTCAAGGAAAAACCTGCAATTTTCACAGGCAACAGCGGAGCATATTTTAAACTGAGCATCTTCGTTAAGCACAAACTCAATACCCACCATATCAATATCTACCCCAGCCATTCTTTTTCTGCCCTGATAGGCGCAATATGCAACTAAGAAATAGGCATTTCCAAATTGTTGAATTTCCATTTCAACCACCTTGGTTCCGTCTTTAAATGTCCATTCAAAAGCTTTAACAAGTTGCTCTTGGTTTTCCTTTAACTGGTAAACACCATTATTCAGTTCTCCAATAACCGTCCCAGTGGTTTGTGAGAATGAATAAGAAGAAACTAAAGAAAAAATGAGTAAGAGTAATTTTTTTACCATAGTATAATTCATACAAATATAAACATCCCGCTATCAATCTGCCAATTAATAATTCAACAGAAAATAGCCAAGTCCAGAATTTAGGATTTTATCTTTTCGTATTTGGAAATATTTGCAATATTAATTTCACTTAACAGCTCAATGGCTTTGGGTTTTTCAATATCCTCGGCACCTTTAAAAATATTCACAAGCTCATCGCTTTTTGCTTCAAAAAAGACCAATAGCATCACTGTGTTTGGGGATATTTTAAACACCTTTTTCACCTGTTCTAAAGAAGCCATAATTTGCTTTCTAGCTGCAAATGGATCTTTGGCAAATTGATCTAAAGCCTTACGGTGATATAGGTAATAAGCATTTCTTAAGGGCCTAAAACGCTCGTTTAAAATATTGTCAATTAAATTATACCTCGTTCTTACCGTTTTTTCAAAAGGTTTCCAGCCTGCTCTTCCACTGCTTTGTTGGGCAAGGTTTGCTATTTGAAAAGCTTTATTAAAATAGGGTGTTCCTCCTTCTAAGGAAAAGCTATCAAAATCGAGTGCCAACACATAATAGGCATAGAAACTCATAAGAGCGGATAAATCTCCTAAATATTGCCCTTCTTGATACTCTAATCGGTCTTGTTCTTGGTACTTAAAGTCCCAATTCTCATCGTTAAAACTAAACAAGGTGGTATTATAATTTGAACCAAAAACGGGACGCCTGCTTTGAATGATGGCAGATGCAGCAAATTCATAGGTATTTTGATCGTAATTAGATACAATAATCTCAATATTCAATTCAATTCTTTCTTGGTTAACAATCTGCTCATTTGTCCACTTCGTATTATTGATAAACTCTTGAAGTCTTTGTTCCAAATTACGAAAAATAGTTTTGTCGGTTATTTGAACCTGCTGGTCGTTAATTTTCACCCGACAAGAATATTCTTGAGCCTTAGCAAATCCAGAAAAGAATAAAACGAATAGAAGAATATAAATATACTTATGCATGTAATAATTGAATAACTTGATCAACGATATCTTTAGCTACTTCTTGCTTTGGTTTTAAGCCAAAGTCAATTTGTTTTCCATTTTTGTGTAATACCTTAATTTGGTTGGTATCGTAACCAAAGCCCGCACCAACGTTCTTGAGAGAATTTAACACTATAAAGTCGAGGTTCTTTTCTTTTAATTTTTTTAGTGCATTGGCCTCTTCATTGTCGGTTTCCAAGGCAAATCCAACCAAAACTTGCTTTTTACTTTTTAAAGCACCTAGTTCCTTTAGAATGTCCCTTGTTTTTTTAAGCTTCAATTGAAGTGTATCACCACTCTTTTTAATTTTATTGATGCTTACCCTTTCGGGAGTATAATCGGCAACGGCAGCACTCATGATAGCGATATGTGTCTTAGCAAAATGCTGTATGGTTGCCTCATACATTTGTTCGGCAGAAGTAACATCTATGCGCTTAATGTTTCTAGATTTATGTGTAAGAGAACTCGGACCAGTTATTAAAGTTACTTGGGCCCCTTTAGAAGCAAATGTTTCGGCAATGGCAAAGCCCATTTTTCCACTGCTGTGGTTACCAATAAAACGAACGGGATCTATGTGCTCAAATGTTGGTCCGGCAGTTACCAAAATCTTTTTACCAGCCAATAAACTTTGGGCATTGGAATGTGCTTCCAGAAGTGTAACTATTTCTTCGGGTTCGGCCATTCTTCCCTTACCTTCTAGGCCACTGGCTAACTCGCCCGAATTAGGTTCAATTAAAATGCATCCAAATTGCTCAAGTGTTTTGATATTTTGTTGAGTAGCTGGATGAGCCAACATATCTAGATCCATTGCTGGAGCAACCCACACTTCACACCTAGCAGAAAGATAAGTAGCAAGTAAAAGGTTATCACAAATTCCATGTGCCATTTTAGCAAGGGTATTTGCAGAGGCGGGAGCCACAATAAAATAATCGGCCCATAATCCTAAATCAACATGGTTTGTCCACTCCCCCATTTCGCCTTTTACAAAATGCGTAAAAACTGGCCCCTTGCTTAAGGTTGCCAAAGTAATTGGGGTAACAAAATCGTGGGCAGCGGGCGTAAGCACAATTTTGACTTGAGCCCCTGCTTTAACAAATAAGCGGGTCAAAGCAGCCGATTTATATGCTGCGATGCTCCCGCTTATTCCTAATAATATTTTTTTTCCTTCAAGCATTTGAAGGCAAAATAAGTATTTAGTTTCCTTCTGCCAAACGCTTTTCTTTTTCTGGGTTACGGAAATGAATTTTATTGTCTAAAAACTCCTCCGTAGCTATCAAAGTTGGCTTAGGTAAACGCTCGTAATACATGCTAATTTCAATTTGCTCACGATTTTCAAATACTTCTTCTAGCGTATCGCTGTCGTTGTTAAATTCATCTAATTTAGCATGCAATTCTTCTTTTAACTGAGCACCAATTTGGTTTGCACGTTTAGAGATAATAGCAATCGACTCATAGATATTGTCGGTTCCTTTTTCCAATTTCCTCAAATCACGCGCGATGGTGGTTGTTGGAACGTTTTGATAATTGTTGTTTGCCATATTGTTTTAGTTTACTTTTTTAAAATATTGTCTTCCACACATATATCATTGTCGAAAAACAATTGATGGTGGTGGTTATTTACTATAAAATCCATGTTAGCGATGCCATCGTGGCTATCATTCATTTCAAACACTTTTGAATCGGGCCATTCGTAAACCATTTGCAAACACTTTGCAAACTTTTTACCCAAAAATAATTCACTGGGTTGTTGTTTTAAAGTTGCTGGAGTATACCCCATTTCTGGATCTCCCCCACCTGTTTCTGGTCCGCCACCCACTTTATAATCTATTGTATCAACGCGTAAATTAGAATGCGGAATTTCGTAATCATCCCTGCTCAGCAAAATTAAAATTGCTAAAACCAAAACGCCAAAAACAATCCACATCCAATTTTTCATGTGCAATTAACTTTTTTTATTTTCTATTTTTTTCAATGCCAATTTCGATTTTTGCTCAATTTCACGCGCCTCTTTCATATACTTACTTGCCTCGGTGTATTGCTCTGCAAACTCCTCATAAGCAATCAAAGTATTTTTATACCTCTCAACTTGCTTCTCCTCAATGCTGTTCTGTGCTAGTAGAAAATTTGATTTTACCACTAAAAAATCAACCTCTTCTTTTTGCACCATTTCAGGGAATTCGCGCGAAATATTCTTCAAAGAAACAATAGCACTTTTATATTCCCCCATATCATAATACAACCTAGCTGTTCTGTATGCTTTTAAGCTCAATTTACCCCTCAATTGATCTAGGTAAGTATTGCAATCGGGCACATATTTACTCTCTGGGTACACATTGATAAATATCCTAAACGTCTCAATGGCTTTATAGGTATCGGTCTGATCCAACTCCGGCTCAAACGATTCTAGGTAGGCACAATAGGCGTTCATGTACAACGACTCTTCTGCAAACTCACCAGAAGGAAAGTTTTCAAAATAGGTCTTAAATTGAAAGCCAGCTAAGGCATACATCTTTAAGCCAAAATTACATTGCGCACTGTTGAAAAGAACTTTCTCTGCAGTTGGGGTACCACTGTAGGCCTCCTCAATTTGCTCGTACAAACTTACAGCCCTTACAAAATCCTTCTTTTTGTAATAGGCATCAGCCATTTCTAATTTAGCACGGTTATCCGGACTTTTAAGTGTCTTTTGATACTTGTTTGCACAAGAAGACAACAACATAGAAATAATAATAAGACTTAATCCGAAATACCTCATAGTTAGCAGTCTGCAAACATACACTTTTTTTTCAGCCATTTTCAATTATTTTTACAGCGGTTTGAACCAAAAAATACCATATATCCTGCTGATTGCTTGTTTGTTAACAAATTTACAATGTCTTTTCGGGCAAATCGACACGCCGATACAGCTTCATTTATTGGTTCAGACCGTAGATTCTACAGCGTTTAAACCTAAGAAAAAGATACAAGCAGATAGTGTAATTATCTATGCACATACTTTTATGGGCGATAGATATAGGCGCGGGGGAGCCACCACCAAGGGTTTCGACTGTAGTGGCTATACCATGACGGTGTATAAAAGATTTGGGATAAAATTACCGCATACCTCTGCTGGACAAAGCTTTATAGGTGTAGAAATTCCACGCAAGCAGATTTCTAAGGGAGATTTGCTGTTTTTTAGGGGCAGAAGCAGCAGGCGACGCGGCATTGGACATGTAGGGATAGTGATATCCGAAAAGGGGGAACCTGTTCAATTTATTCATTCGAGCACGAGTTCTGGGGTAAGAATAGATAGGCTTGAAGCCGAATATTACAAGAAAAGGTATATCAAGGCCACTCGTGTTTTGCCTTTAAACTAATCGAGCTTAGTATGGTAATTGTTACCGAGCATTTGATTGTTTACTCGGTAAGTCTTGGATATTGGTTCCATAAATTTATCAAAGCTAGGTTACACTTGTAAATTTCATTGCAGTAAATTTATTTCAACTTGCTGGATATTTGCCTAAGAGTGGCATAAGTTAATTTTATAAACTAATTGGCTAATGCTTTTGAAGCTGCCTTTTCTTGAAGTTTTTTTTATTTGAATTCTTTTTTCAAGGGTGAATTAATAATGGCTCTTAGTTTGATTTCGGTAGTTGTTGATTTGGGTAGTTTCTAAATTTTAATTTGGCTGTTTATGATGGCCATTTATTAAGGAATAATGGTAGGCTCAAAATATTTGGTAAAATACTTTTATATTTGATTATGACATTAAGTAAGCTACTTGGAATTTTTCTATTAGGCTCAATATTATTCGGCTCTTGTAGTAAAACAGAGTTACCAGATGGCATATCTTCTGATACTACACAGATTTCTAAGGTACCCAAAGGATTTAAATTTCCAGCGCGCTATATCGCTCAAATTGACTTTTATGGCACTCAAGTGATGGAGAAAGGTCTAATCAGAAGAATTGGATTAGAGGAGCAAAAAAAGTATTTTCCTTATATGCCTTTTGAGAATGGCTTTTGGTATCTTACTCAAGGTGGAATGGATTTATCTCCAAAGGAAGATACTAACTTTTTCACGTTTTTTGAGCCTATTGAACTTATTGATCATCAATATTTTAAATTTAGTAATATTAAGATTAATTACAAAATTTCAAATGACAGTTTATTTCTTTTAGAAAGAATCCCCTATTTATTTACTTATGGTAATTTAAGTGGGTTTTATGAATACAGTAATTTTATCAAATGTGATGATTTATACTTTACCTTACCTAGAACGCAACATGCGCTTTCTCCCAAAGAGGTTGAAGAATATGTTATGCTATATTCTGATTATTTTATGCGTTACTTTATTCAAGGAAAGCCAAAATCAATTGCGGTAGCGAGCTACAAGACAAGTTATCATCTTCAGAAATAATTTTTCCCTTTATCTTCAAAATGTAGAATCAGCCTTTATAAAATGTATTGGGAATTAATAGGAAATTATACCAGATATGGCTCAAGTAAAGTTTTAAAATGGCTAATGAATTGAAAATAATAATTTGATTGCAATTGTTATATTTGCTCATGCAGTTTACCATACACCGTTTTTTTGCAAGCACAAAAAACAATATTCAAGTTGGTTCAACCATACTTGCCCTTAGCCTTGTGATGCTAACTTCCTGCCAAAAAGAAACGACAGGAATACCTGGAACGAGTAGTTTAACAGAGGAACCTCCAGCGGGGTTTGTTTTTCCACATACCTATTTTGTTAAAACATCACTAGGTCCCTATGAGGTTTATAATAATGGAAGAATATTAAACCCGGCACCTTACTCAAAAGAACATTATTTTAAAGAAGCCATTGATGAATTTAATAATGAAGTAGGTGGTTTACAAATTACCTTTATAGATAAAACAAATGCCTCAGTTCCAGGGCTGGAGAATTTAAAATACTTTTTTAAAAACCGAATTTTGCATTTGCACTTAGACCAAGATACCATTGAATATGGAACAGGAAATTATAATGAATTTAAAGCTTATTATAACATGATATATTATTCAAAGAATTTAGATGGTGGTGGATTTTCAAAGCAGTCTTATACCATTATGGAACCAATTCCTATAAGCTTACCAAGAGCCTTGGTTGAATTAAATATTGAGTCAATCAATAATATAAAAGAGTTAGACACTTTGGTATTAAATAACATTACATTAACCTTTAAATAAACATATATGAGCATTAGCAAACCTCTTAATTTACAAAAATGGATAGACGAAAATCGTCATTTATTAAAGCCACCTGTTGCCAATAAAAACCTATATCCAGAAGGAACAGATTATATCGTAATGATTGTTGGCGGACCAAATGCCCGTAAGGATTATCATTATAATGAAACAGAAGAGTGGTTTTACCAATTGGAGGGAAATATTACAGTGAACATTCAAGAAAATGGCGAGGTAGTTCCTATACATTTAGGTCCGGGCGATATGTTTCTTTGTCCGGCTAAAACCCCACATTCACCAGGCAGAACAGAAGGTTCAATTGGCTTGGTAATAGAGCGTGTGCGCAAGGGGACAAGCTATAAAGATGGATTGTTATGGTTCTGCGAAAAATGCAATAACAAACTACATGAAACCTATTTTGAGCAGAACAATATTGAGACTGATTTTCAGCCTAGGTTTAAAGAATTTTATGGTTCGGAAGATTTGCGTACCTGCAAGAAATGTGGGCATGTAATGGAGACTGATCCTAAGTTTTTGTAAAAAGCATTTAAGGCTATTTGGTTTTTTATCATAGCTAAATTTATAGCTACAGGGGTAATGTGTGTTTATTTTACGCTTAAATTGGTTCAGACAGAATGAAAAAAATAGGCTTGTTCTTGTTGCTTGGCAACCTAATTTCTATGGCTGGTTTTTCGCAAGCAAAATGGTGGAACCAGGAAACTGCATATGAGATTTTTGTGCGTAGTTTTTATGATAGCAATGGCGATGGAATTGGTGATTTTGTTGGGATGACGC
>JBILVK010000015.1:0-45412 GCA_044370475.1 Bacteroidia bacterium | reverse complement strand
GGTTGGCAGCGGTCTGACCCAATCCGCACAAGGAAGCATTTTTAACGGTATACGATAATTTTTCTAGCTCATCTAAATCTTGCAATTCACCTTGGCCATCCACTATTTTATTGAGGAGCTCTAACATTCGCGCCGTGCCTTCTCTGCAAGGAACGCATTTTCCACATGATTCTTCTTGCACAAATTCAAGGAAAAATCGCGCCACATCAACCATGCAACTGCTTTCGTCCATCACAATTAAACCGCCACTTCCCATAATGGCGCCTAAACTATTTAATGATTCATAATCTAATGGCACATCAATGTGCTCCATCGGAATGCATCCTCCTGAGGGACCACCAATTTGAGCGGCCTTATACTTTTTGCCATTTGGAATGCCACCACCAATATCAAATACCAACTCACGCAATGGAGTGCCAACAGGAACCTCCACCAAGCCCGAAATTTTAACTGCACCAGCCAAGGCAAATATTTTGGTTCCCTTGCTTTTTTCTGTGCCAACAGCGGCATAAGATGCTCCGCCCGCCAAAATCAATTGAGGGATATTCGAAAAAGTTTCAACGTTGTTTAAAACAGTTGGTTTATTCCATAATCCTTTCTCAGCAGGGAAGGGTGGACGAGGCCTTGGTTCACCCCGTTTACCTTCTATAGAAACCATTAAGGCAGTTTCTTCACCACAAACAAATGCACCCGAACCTTTTCTTATTTCAAGGTCAAAACTAAACCCCGAATCCAAAATGTTCTCTCCCAAAAAACCATATTCACGAGCTTGTTCAATAGCTATCTGAAGCCTTTCAACGGCCAATGGATATTCTGCCCTTACATATATATAACCTTGGTTACTTCCTATGGCATAAGCACCAATGATCATACCTTCTAAAACACTGTGTGGATCCCCTTCAAGAATACTTCGGTCCATAAATGCACCTGGATCTCCTTCATCTGCATTGCACAAAATATACTTTACGTTGTCCTTGCTTTTTCTTGCAAATCCCCATTTTACACCCGTTGGGAAACCCGCGCCACCTCTACCACGCAGGCCAGAAATAGTAACGTCATCAACCACTTGTTCACCAGTCATTTCGCTAAGAACTTTGCCCAATGCCTGGTAGCCATCAAAAGCAATATAGTCTTCAATTCTGGTAGGGTTTATTCGGCCACAATTTTTTAGGACATCCTTTTTTTGATTCTTAAAGAATGGAATGTCACTTCTTTTCGAAACTTTTTTTCCATCTATATCATGAATCAGGTGCTCAATTATTTCACCCCCTAAAACATGTTTTTCAATAATTTCTTTAGCATCTCTAGGCTTAACTTGTTGGTAGAAGGTTTCATCCTTTCCTATAATCATAACAGGTCCTAAGCCGCACGGACCCAAGCAACCCGTTTCAACTATACTCACTTGATCCTCCAAATGTGCAAGTCGAAGTTCCTCTGCAATTTCTTTCTTTAATTTCATGGAACCAGAGGCAATGCAACCACCACCAGCACATATATAAAGCTTATCTGTTTTGTATTCTTTGCTATCAATGATAGATTGTTGCAACTCCTTCAATTCAAGCATGTTTTTTACTGTACAAATTGTATCAATCACTTCCATTATTGTACCTCCTCAGCTTTAGGTTGTTCGGCTCTTTTATAGTTCTTAATTATTTTGGCCACATCCGATGATTTTACCCACTGATGAACATCATCATTCACCATAATAATGGGAGCGAGGCCGCAGGCTCCAAAGCATCTGCCAATATCAAGCGTAAATAATTTGTCGTTAGTGGTTTCTCCAATGCTTACGCCTAATTGCTGTTGCAAGGCAGTTAATACCTCATTGGCACCCTGCACATAGCAAGCAGTTCCCATGCAGACCCTTATCAAATATTTGCCTCTAGGCTTAAGAGAAAAGAAAGAATAAAAGGTAACAACCCCAAAAATTTTCGACATGGGTTCATTCAGAATGGCCGAGATTTTTAACATGGCATTCCGGGGTATATACCCAAATAAGCTTTGTGTTGCTTGCAGAACTGGAATTAAGGCACCTGGTTTTTCTTTGTAGGAGATGATGATTTCTTCTAAACGGTTTAATAACTCATTTTCATCACTACCGCAATCACATTTTTCTGAAGTTGACATGTGAATATTTATATTAATTTGAACCTCAATAGGAGGCGTTGCACAAATGTATAAATAGCATCCACAAAAAAACCCGACTTTTATCAGGTTTTTTGTCTTATAAAATCATGAATTAAGCTTTGCCCACCGTCTTTGATCTCCGAAGCCTTGGCGTAGGAGATAGCTTTCTTGCCCACCGAAGCTTTAGCGCAGGTGGGAGTGAAGAGTGAAGAATGAAGAATTCGTTTCGGGCAAACCTGGATTCATCAATTAAATTACTCTTAACTCTTAATTCTTAACTCTTACCTCGCTCTTACCTCTTAATTCTTAACTCTTACCTCATAATTAATTTTCAATAAAATCGCCCATCGCAGAGAATTTCTCTATTCTGGTCTGAACCAATTTATCTGGGTCGGTGCCAATAAGCTTGTTAAGTTCTGCAGTAAGGTGCTCTTTAAATGTGAGGTAATTTTGAGCAGTATCAGCGTGCGCTCCGCCAAGAGGTTCTGGGATAACACCATCAATCAATTTGTTGTTTAACATATCTGTGGCTGTTAACTTAAGTGCTTCGGCGGCCTTTTCTTTGTGTTCCCAGCTTCTCCATAAAATAGAAGAGCAAGATTCTGGAGAGATAACCGAGTACCAGGTATTCTCCATCATTAATACACGATCTCCAACACCAATTCCCAATGCACCACCCGATGCACCTTCACCAATAATAATGCAAATGATAGGCACTTTAAATACGCTCATCTCATATAAGTTTCTGGCAATGGCTTCTCCTTGTCCGCGTTCTTCTGCTTCAAGGCCAGGCGAAGCGCCAGGAGTGTCTATTAAACAAACGATAGGTAACTGGAAGCGTTCTGCCATTTTCATGAGGCGCAGGGCCTTTCTATATCCTTCTGGATTTGGCATACCAAAGTTTCTATATTGGCGCTGTTTGGTATTGCGGCCCTTTTGCTGGCCAATAACCATTACGCTGGTGCCGTTAATAGAGGCGAAGCCACCCACCATAGCTTTATCGTCTTTAACAGTTCTATCGCCATGTAGCTCAATAAAATTGTCGAAACAGTTTTCAATATAATCTAAGGTATAGGGTCTATCTGGGTGCCTGCTAATTTGCACGCGTTGCCAGCCATTGAGTTTGCTATACACCTCTTTTTTTGTTTGAAGAATCTGTAAGTTCAATTCTTCCATTTTAGAATGCATATCCACCTTACCCTTTTCGTGAACCTTCTTCACTTCTTCGAGTTGGTCTTCTAGTTCCTGTATAGGTTTTTCAAAATCAAAATGTGCCATATTTTTGTATTAACAAATGCCAATTGAGGCACTGCAATTTTATATATTTTGAACTATTTAAAAAATTTTTAAAAAGGTACTTGACAAATAAATTGAAATTACTATATTTGCACTCCCCAAAAGGAACACGGTGTGGTAGTTCAGCTGGTTAGAATACGTGCCTGTCACGCACGGGGTCGCGGGTTCGAGTCCCGTCCGCACCGCCAGATTTTTCAGACGAAAAGCAAAACCCTTCATTATTAAGTTAATGAAGGGTTTTTTGTTTTAAAGCCATTTATTTTTGTGGGTGAAAAATGGTGAAAACGGGATCAAGTACAAAACCTGTGGAGGAAATTTCTTATGCAAATAATCTAGATAGCCTATAAAGGAAGATTTTTGTTGAAAATTAAAAGTGATTTTTAGGAAATCTAAAAGCCTCTCAATAACAAATTTTAGGTATTTAGATTGTTTTTTTTAGTTCTTCATCCATGTATTCCATCATTTAAAAATTATTTGCCAATTGATACAGTTTGCTGTTGATTAAATATTTCTATTGCCTTATTTTCTAGGTAATTGTATGAAATTTCATGTTCATTGACAATAAGCCATTTTTGAGGGTTTATTTGAGTCAATTTCTGCTTTCAATTAAGATTTCAACATTCACAAATGTGGGTGAAAAAGTAGCTTGTAAGACTTTTTATAAAAACTAGAATATCATCCTTTTTAGCCTAAAGATAGATGACACTAAATAAAAACAGCATTTGAGTGCCGCAATTTTTATGTCAAATCATGGCTTTGGTTCAGACCGTTTAAATGTAAATTTATTAACATTTAAGTGCTTGATTTTAAATAAGGGTTAACCCTTATTTTTTTGGTTATCCCTATATAATATACTTGCAGGCATAAACTTAATTCAACTACTATGAAAAAAATCTCCTTTTTATTATTATTTCTGTTTTCCTGCTTTTGGGGTTTTTCCCAAATTTGGGATGAAAACTTTAATTATGGAACCACTGTAGATACCCTAGATAACCCCACAAAAGGGGGAGTTAATTGGAAAAAACATAGTGGAGTTACTCCAATGGTTTATAATGTTAACTCATTAAGTTTTACCAATTACCCATTATCTGGCGTGGGGGGCTCTGCTGAAATTTTAAATCAATATAGGCAAGCCGATTTAAACAGGTCAATTCCAGCTGTAACGAGTGGTTCGGTATATGCATCCTTTTTATTTAAAATGGATTCTATAAGTGTAAACAACATAAATGGAGATTACTTTTTTCACTTTGCTGATACTTTTGGAGCCACTTCAATTACAAATTTCAAAGGAAGAGTTTATGTAAAATATGGAGGAAGTCCAAACACATATAAAATAGGTTTAACCAAAGGTCCAACTTCAGGTCTTAATTTTACTAGTGTCAATTATTCTTTTGGATCCACCTACTTGGTTGTACTAAAATATAAGTTTGATTTATCTGCTTTGGACAATGATTCTGTTTTTGCCTATATATTTGATTCTAATATACCTGCTCAAGAACCTTTGCTTGCAAATTTAGCAGTCACAGATGTTAGTGCAGATTTACCTAAAATTCAGTCTGTTTGTTTGCGTCAAGGTAGTAATTTATTCAAAGGCTATGTAGATGGTTTGCGTGTTTCTACCACATGGAATATTGGTTCATCACCCAGTGGCAATATAGCCGCAAGTGTTACCGTGGGTGCTGGTGGAGATTATACTTCTTTTACAAATGCGGGTGGTTTATTTGAGGCCATCAATTCTCTCGGTCTGAACCAAAACACCGTTGCTACTGTTATTGGAAATACCAACGAGTTAGGTACCCATAGCTTAAACCAATTTGCACCAAATTATTCTTTAACCATCAAACCCAATGCCGCAACCTTAAGAACCATAGAAATGGCTAGCCCAACTAGGGCAAGCGATTCTTTGTTTATTTTCAATGGGGCAGATAATGTAATTATTGATGGTAGCTTTAATGGTAGTGGTAAGTACCTGCTTTTTAGATGCGCCAATGCCAACCAAGATAGCACGGGTTCTGTTTTTTCATTGGTGAATGATGCTAGGGAAATTAGTGTTTCAAATTGTATTTTAGAGAGCAATAGCAAAAGAACCAATTCGGCAGTTATTACAATTGGAGGTACAAATTTACAATGGGGTAACGATGGGTTTAATCTTTATGGCAATTTAATAAGAGAAGCTACTGGCACCAACACAGGTGGCTATGTTTCAGCCTATCAAAATTCAACACCTTACACAGCCACTTATGCGCAAAGAAACTCTAGAGTGGTATTTAGAAATAACCAGTTTACGGGTTTTAGAAGCACCTCATTGGGGATAAACATTTTAGTTTTTTCACAAGCTGGTGACTCCATTGTAATTGATTCTAATCAATTTTATAAAGGAAGTAATTTTGCTATTCCTATAAACCAAAACTTGTATGGTGTTTCAATAGACAATGGCAAAAATGTTACCATTACAAATAATAGTTTTGGTGGCTCAAGTCCAAACAGGTCGGGTGAACCTATATCAATTGGAAATCAGTTTATAGCGGTTAATATCAATACTACCGATACGGGTTGTTTATCAGATATAAGGAACAATAAGGTTGGGAATATTGTAGGTACCCGTGGCCAAAGCGATATTAACGGAATTTGGGTAAGGGGCGATAGAATTATTGTAGAAAACAATATCATAGGCGGATTACAAAATCCTTGGGATACTATACAAGGTGGGGGCTTAATGCTTGCTGTTTATATTGACGGATTTACCAAGCCAGATACTGCTTTTGTAAGAGGAAATATTGTTTCACATATTAAATATTTGGGAAAGGTGAGTAAATCTTTAATAGGCTTATCTGTTTCAAAAATAGTTTCTAATAGTCCAGATTATTTGATTTGTCATGATAATTTGATTTCAGATTTGTTTTCCAATTCTTTGGGATTCAACAATGGTGTTTCAGGCGCATTAACGGGCTTATATATTAATTTATCTCCAAATGGTACCCGTGATGTTTTTGTTTATAATAATACCATCAAAAATCTTAGCCACAGAACAGATACGAGCAGGTTTTATGCTGCCCATATTGCCGGTTTGGTTTATGGGTTAACCTATAATGGTGGTGCTAGTGCCAACTATAAAGCAAGAATTTATAATAACAAGATTTATAATTTAACTGCGCTTAATACCAATGTAGAAGATACAGGCTTATTATCAACTCAGGTGAGTGGTTTAAGCTGTTATCAAATTTCGGGTGGAAATGTGTCGATTTATAACAATCAGGTGAGTTTGGTTTCTAATAATACCAGCCCAGTAAGATATTTAGGAATCTTATGCAATGGAAATAGTACCAATTTTCAAGGAAATTTAAGAATTGTGCACAATAGCGTCTTATTAAGCGGCAATTCAGTTGCAAATGGTCCTAATGGATATTCTGCGGCATTTTCCCGTGAGTTAAAGCAAACCATTTTTGTGCGAAACAATATTTTTGTAAATGCAAGATCGGGTAACAATACCAATTTTGCCATTGTTAACGATAGTTTAGCTGCAAACTGGGTTGATACTTCTTGCCAACATAACTTATATGTGAGCAACAATAGTAACCAAATGGGATTATGGGCAAATAGAACCAACCCTCTAACTTTTGCAGCGTGGAAGTCGGCCTCAAATTCAGATACTGCTTCTACCTATTATACAACATCTATTATAGACCCAGCCAATTTCTTTACAAATTTTGCTAATTGCGACTTATCTATTAAATCTGCTATGCGCAGTTATGCGGCTGGTAAAGGGTATCCAGAAAACTCTGTTACTAATGATTATTTAAACAATACAAGATCTGCTACCACTCCAAGTGTGGGTGCTTTTGAATATCCACTTACACCTCCGCCTCCTGTTAATGCTACCATAAAAGTAAATCAAATCATTCCAGAATATGGCATGGTGGGTAGCACTGTTACTATTAAAGGATTAGGGTTTAATACCCCTGCCTCAGATAACATTGTTTTATTTGGCAATATCAAAGCTTCAATTACATCGGGTAACGATAGTACCTTGGTTGTTACAGTTCCTTTAGGTGCAAAAGCCAGTGAGTTAATAGTAGAAAACCAAGCCAATGGCTTATCTGCAAGCAGTGAGGCAATCTTTAGACCTATGTTTGCTCCACAAAAAATTAGCTTAACCGAAGTTGATTTTTTACCTGCTAAGGCATTTACCATTGCTACAGATAGTAGAAATATTATTACTGCCGACTTCGATGGTGATGGTAAATTAGATGTGGCTGGAGCAAGCGGTTTTCCAGATTCTTTGGTTTCAATTTTAAGAAATACAAGTAACCCTGGTCAAATCACTTTTGCTCCAAATGTAACCATGGGTGCAAATGGACGTATGAATAGAATTTATGCCAATGATTTAAATGGAGATGGTAAGCCAGAAGTAATCACATCTAATTTTGCAAATGGAGGTATTTCTATTTTTCCAAATACCAGCACTTTGGGTAGCATTAGTTTTGGAACAAGAATAGATTATGTTACAGGTAATAATCCAGTTACCATTGTGTTTGATGACTTTGATGGTAACGGAAAACCAGACATTGCAGTTACTAACCAATTAGGTTCAAGTTTAAGTGTGTTAAGAAATACCAGCGTAGGCGGCAGTTTATCATTTGTAGGAAAAAATTTCAGCCCTAGTTTCCTTGGACAATCAAGTTGCATGGGTCTTACCTCCAACGATTTTAATAATGATGGTAAAATAGATTTAGCAATTACTTTCCCTTTTGCTAATAAGATGAAAATTCTTAAAAATGCTTGTATACTTGATTCTATTCATTTTATTGTGGAACCAGTTGTTTATACAACTGATACTTTTGTAAGAGAATTGCAATCGGCAGATTTAAATGGAGATGGTAAACCAGAAATTTTAACCTATTCCACTTCAGATAAAAAAATTAGTGTATTTGACAATTTGGGCCAAGGAACACAATTTGCCTTTAACGACACCTTTACATATACGGCACATCAAAGTATTATTGATTTAAGGATATACAATGTAGATGGAGATTCCAAGGCAGATCTTGCTTTGTATACCGCTGACTCTGTAATTTTCTTAAAAAATACTTCAAGCGCTGGCAACTATAGCTTTGAGTATTTTGGTTCAAAAAGGCTTAATGGTAGTTCGAGGTTCGACATGGCCGATATGGATAATGACCACAAAGTAGATTTATTGGTGACAGGTGGTAACAATACTACCTTACGCGTCTTCCGTCATATTTATCCAATAAGCAACAACAATATTTCTGGAACAGAAGTAATTTGTGCTGCTGGTTCTACCGCACAAATTAATGGCAGCACTGTTGTTAATTCTTACCTTATTCCTTATACCCATCAATGGATTAAATCAACAACTTCTCCAACTAACAATTATTCTATTACCTCTGCACAAGATACTGCTATAAACTACTCACCAGGCTCTATTAGCAGCAATACTTGGTTTAAGCGCGTGTATATTTGGGATTATACTTATGATACAACAAATGTTGCGGCCAAAACAATTGCCAATTTAGGTAACAATACCATTACTGGAAACCAACAAGTAAATGCTGGACAAAATGCATCAACTCTTATAGGTTCTACCGCAAGCATTTCGGTAAATTATTTATGGTTAAGTTCATTAGATTCATTAAGCGGTTATGCTCAAGCATCAGGTTTAAGTACTGGTAAAGATTATAATCCAGGTATTATGAACCAAACCACTTATTACAAACGTGTAGTTTTAATAGGAACTTGTACAGATACCTCTTCGGTAGTGAAGGTGGGTGTAACTGTAGGTGCTATAAACAACCAAATTACTTCTGGCAACCAAGCCAAGTGCAAAGGCGCTAATGCAGATAGTGTTTTAGCCAATTTGCCAACAGGCTTAACAGCTCCAATTTCTTACCAATGGATTCGTTCAACCAATGGTGCAGCAGGTCCGTACACTGCAGCCCCGGGTATAAGTAATCTTAGAAACTATTTCCCAGGCGGTCTGAACCAAAGCATCTATTTGAAGCGTGTGGCAAAGGATGCCAGCAAATCTGATACAAGCGGTTTTGTGTTCTTGGAAGCCATAGATTTAAGTGCAAATACCATAAGTGGTAACCAACTAATTTTAACCGGACAAACTCCAAGTGCTTTAGCTGGAAGTTTAATTACTTATGCTGGCACATTTAACTATCAATGGTTAAGTGCAAATGCTTTGGTTGGACCATACGCACCTGCTTTAGGAAAGAATGATACAGTTAATTATGCACCTAGTGCACTTACACAATCTACCTTTTACAAACGTGCTGTTTTAACTGCTGGATGTAAGGATACCTCAAATGTGGTGAGTGTGATAGTGGGTACTCCAGGTATCAATTTAAATAATATTACAGGTACTCAGAACTTATGTGCTGGAGTTGTTTCAGATACCCTAAAAGGAAGTATTCCTGTAGGTGGCAATCCACCTTACCAATATGCATGGTTAAGCTCTACAACCTCGGCAACTGCGGGATTTGGAGCGGCAAGCGGTACCAACAATACCCAAAATTATTTAGCGGGTGCTTTGGTTCAAACCACTTGGTTTAAGCGTGTAGCTATGGATGGCACAAACTCAGATACATCAAACGTGGTGGCTATTAACATTACGCCAACACCTGCAAAACCTGTAATTAGCACCAAGCCTTTGGCGCCAATTTGTTTGGGAACAAGCTTCTTAAATTTTGGAGCAAACGCGGCTCCAGCTTCAGGCGTAAACTATACTTGGACAGCAATAAATGCAGAAGTTTATGCCCAAGGAAGTACCAAGCAATTTAGTTTAATAAGCTTTAATACTGCCGGCGCTGCAAAAGTAATATTAACTGCAAGTGCAAACGGTTGTAGTAGTAGAGACGAATATGCTTACTTTGTTGCAGATGAATTAACTCCACTAGCTACTGTAAGGTACTTTAATAAGAACTTTGTTTGCGAGGCTAATATGGTAAACAAATATCAGTGGGGTTATGATATACAGCCAACTTTAGAGGGTGCAATTGTTAACGGAGAAATTAACCAAAATTACTTTAATGCTGCTCCTGATTTAACGGGCAAAAACTATTGGGCAATTTCTACTACTGCCAATTGTTACCAAAAAACATATTACAATAAACCGCTTGATGTGCGCGAAAATCCATGGCAAGAAAATGGATTAACAGTGTATCCAAATCCTGTTGGTAAACAATTAAGCGTATTGCTTAAAGAGGCCAAAGGTTCAATGCAGGTGCAGGTTCTAGACATGCATGGAAAAATATGTCACGAGGTGTTTTCGGTTCAAACCGAAACTACCATTGACATGGAGGACTTAGCACCGGGTGTTTATTTGGTAAGATGTATTTTAGAAAATGATGTGGTAGTAAATACCAAAGTTGTTAAAAATTAATTAGCCTACTCGTATGAAAACTTTAAAAATAACAATAGCTTTTTTATTATGCTTGGGGGCTTGGCAAGTAAATGCCCAAACTGCTACGAGCAAGGGATTGGATGCAGAAATGCCCAACTGGTTTATAGGTGCCAATTTGCGTTTGGGTACACAGTTTGTAAATGCCAAACAAAACAATTGGTCTAGCATGTATCTTAATGCGCTTAATGCCAATGTGGGCGAGCTAGATGCCTCTGGCGGATTGAATTACGGATTTGATTTAAACTTGGGTTATTTCTTTGGTCCCAAAAAGAATTTTGGTTTGGGAACTGGAATTCAATTTGTGAATCAACGCTATAATTTAAGCTTGGATAAATTTGCGATAGAATACCAATCTACCGATAATTTTGGTAGTACTTTTAGACAAGGTTTGCGTGCCAATGATGGGGTAGAAGAGAAGTTGGTTGCTAAGAGTTGGGGCTTGCCTGTGTTATTGCTTTACAAGAAGCAATTGGATGAGCATTGGGGTTTCAATGTTGATTTGGGTGTGGTATTTAACTTGTCGTCTAAGGCCAGCTATACTGCCCAATCTAATTTTGATTATGAAGCTATCTATGCTTTTGATGGAAATGGCAATCCAATTTATGATGCTAGTCCAGTGCCAGATCCAAACGATTGGTTAATTACCAAAGCGCATTACGAAAAGGTGAATGCCGATGGTAAAGTAAACAACTACTTTGAAGGTTTATTTAACCAAGGTTACAATGTGGGTTTGGGGGTTGAACCGAGCAAAAAAGAAGGCGATGTGAAAGATTATGCGATTCAAACTTCTTTCTTTATTCAGCCTGGAGTGAGTTATAGAATTAAGCCAAACTTGGCTTTGCATGGTCAAGTTGCTTACCGCAGAATGGTGGTAACGCATGGCAATAGTAGTAACTATAGAACAACAGACACACGCGGTTCTTACCAAACTATGAGCGATGGTATCAACACCAGCACACAAGGATTGTTATCCTTCTCTGTGGGCATGCGTTATTATTTTGGATCAACTAAACCTAAACCTGCTCCGGTTGTTGCGCCGCCTGTGGTAAAAGAGGAGCCAAAACCAGCGCCAGTTGTGGTTGCGCCAGCTCCTAAGCCAGATCCTGCAAAAGAAAAAGTATTGGTTCAGGTTAAATTGCAAGATGAAAAATATGGCAAGCCTGTTCCTGGAAATATCATCATTAAAAAAGGCAATGAGGTTGTGTATAATGGCGTGGCTGATGCCTCTGGTTTAAGCAAGTTTTACCTCGATCCGGGTTACTATGCAGTGGGTGTAACTGCCAAGGGATACATACCTGCAGAGGAGAGTTTAAACTTGTTGGCTTCGGAAAAAGGAACCTCTAAAACCATTGAATTAAAGCAGCCAAAAATTGAAAAAGGATTGGTGTTCAAAGTGAGGGCAATCAATTTTGAAACAGGCTCTGATCAGCTTACACCATCTTCTTATGATATCTTAAATAATATTGGTGCCATGCTAATTGAATATCCTCAAATGGTGATTGAAATTGCCGGACACACAGACAATGTAGGTGATGATAACTTGAATTTAGTATTATCGCAAAAACGTGCAGATGCTGTTAAAGCCTACTTGGTGAACAAAGGCGGCAATGCCAAACAAATCACCGCAAAAGGTTATGGCGAAACCAAGCCAATTGCAGATAATACAACAGACGATGGAAAGCTTAAAAACAGAAGGGTAGAGTTCTCTGTGTTGGAGTTTTAAGAAAGTGAGATACATTCGTTTTTAGCACACTAAATTAAAATGTTAAAGGTACATTGTCTTTTAATATGCTAAAAATGTAAGATTAAGTTTTACCGTGTTTTTAATAATTGAAACGTCCGGTCTAATTCATTTTAGATCGGACGTTTCTGCTTTGGTTCGAACCGAACAAATATTTTTGAAATTTGAATTAAGTTCGTAATTTTGCGAATGATATAAGCTACACATGACCCAAGCCGAAAGTAAATACACCCAAAAACAAGAACTCATAGCCAAATTTGGCAATGCCATGGGTCACCCAGTACGCATTGCTATTTTACAATTATTAAGCAAGCAAGCTTGCTGCTATCATGGCGATATGAGCGAAGAGTTGCCTATAGCTAACAGTACTTTATCTCAGCATTTAAAGGTTCTGCGCCAAGCAGGATTAATTCAGGGTACCATAACCCCTCCCAAAACGGAGTACTGTATCAACCGCGAGAATTGGAATTTAGCCAAAGGGTTGTTTATTGGCTTCTTTGATTGAGTTGAAAAAATGATATTCGTCATTTTACGAATAGTAATTTCCCCTTACCTTTGTTTTAAGTAAATGGCAATGCCCAACAGGGTTATCGAAAAATTGCTCACCTAGGTTTACCAAGTCACCAGTTGCGGTTAAGGCTTCGACTCGCATTCAAGCGTTTATTGGCAAGTAAATTTAGGAGGGTAGTAAAGCTTAGGTTGGCATTAAACTTAAGGTAGCATGAAAGCCGCTATTGGCAATTAACAAGGTAATAAACAATTAACAAATCATGAAAAAGCATATTAAAGTATTGGGACCAGGTTGCACCAAATGCAAAACCACGTATAACAATGTTTTGGAAGCAGTGAAGCAATTGGGCATAGATGCAGAAGTAACAAAAATTGAGGATATGGATGAGATGCTTAAATACAATATTCTTACAACACCTGTATTGATGGTAGATGAGCAAGTAAAGGTCAAAGGTAGGGTAGCAGAGATAAGCGAAATTAAATCCATTTTAAGCGAATAGTATTCGCCAAAACCACCATGTTTAATTGGGTTCAACAGCTTGCCAACTGGCTTGTTTATATTGTCTTAGGAATAGAAAAGCAATCAAAATTGGGCGATGCACTCAACTTCTTTGTTTTTGATACCATCAAGATTTTTATACTATTGGCCATGGTTACTTTTGTTATGGGAATCATTAATTCTTATTTCCCAATAGAGAAGGTACGAGCATTTTTAACCAAGCGAAAATGGTATGGATTGGATTATTTTATTGCCTCCTTTTTTGGAACCATTACGCCCTTTTGTTCCTGCTCTTCGGTGCCTTTGTTTATTGGCTTTGTTAAAGGTGGCATCCCCTTGGGAGTAACGCTTGCCTTTCTTATTTCTTCCCCTTTGGTAGATGCTGTTTCTGTAACCATTTTCTTAGGAATGTTTGGATTAAAAACCACCCTCATTTATGTAGTCAGTGGCATTGTTTTATCAATGATAGCAGGCATTATTTTAAGTAAGTTGAAATTAGAACCCTTGCTAACAGATTGGGTAAAAGAAATATTAAAAAACAAACAAGCCATAGGGGTAGATGAAGCTTTTGAACAACAAACTTTTTTGCAACGTATTCCTCTCATAATTCAAGAGGCTTGGGGCATTGTGAAAGGCGTATCCCTTTACATACTTGCAGGCATTGCTATCGGTGGCATCATGCATGGCTATATTCCAACAGGCTTTTTTGAAACCTATATTACCAAAGAAAATCCCTTTGCAGTGCCTATTGCCGTGCTGGTGGGCATTCCCATGTATAGCAATGCGGCTGGAGTGTTGCCCATCATTGAGGTGCTTGTTCAAAAAGGAATTCCCATAGGTACCGCTATTGCCTTTTCTATGGCGGTGGTAGGCTTATCTGTGCCAGAAGGTATGTTGTTAAAAAAAATCATGAGCACCAAAATGCTCTTTATTTTTTTTGGCGTAGTGGCACTTTGCATCATCATTTCGGGCTATTTGTTTAACCTTATTTTATAAATTTTTCGGTTCGAACCAAAGCCGATTTTAAACCAATTTTTACCATGAAATCAATTGTAAATGTTGTACTCATATGGATTGCTTTTGCGAGTGCATGCAATCAAAGCGGCGAAGCCACTAAAGTTCAAAATACCCAACAAGATAGCAGCAAGATAAATCGTTTGGAAGTGTATTGTTTTCATGGAACCCGCCAATGCACCACCTGCAAAAACATGAAGGCTAATACTCTGAAAGCCCTCACGCTTAACTTTGGTAAGCAATTGCAAGATAGCTCCATTGTGTTTCGCATTGTAGATGTTGATTTACCCGAGAATGCCCTGTTGGCCGAAAAGTTTGAAGCCACAGGAACTGCCTTAATGCTTAATTGGGTCAGACAAGGCCAAGACAGCATCATTGATATGAGCGATCTTGCCTTTGAAAAGGCCAATGATGAAGCAATTTTTATCAAAGATTTTTCCAGCACCATTGCAGCATTTGTAAAGTAGAAGCGCGCGCAATTTTATTCGAATATTATCAAAACACGTTAAATTAAAAGACTAAACCACCATCTTTTCTTCTACCTTTAAAATACTAATACATTAAACAATTGCCCCAATGGACCAATTTTAAAGAACTAACAATGCAAAATATAGCCTAATATAAAACATTCACTATATAAGTTAAGCCCTTTAAAAACAACCCAATTCAACAACAAGCGCTGCAATGAACGAAACATTATATTTTTGGCTAAACAACAGCAACCTCCCTGTGCTCTCGGCCTTACTCTTGGGCTTGCTTACAGCCATAAGTCCTTGTCCGCTCGCCACCAATATTACCGCCATAGCTTACATAGCAAAAAACAATACCACGGGTAAAAGAAGAGTCCTCATGAGTGGGTTTTTATATACTGTGGGACTAGCACTCACTTACACCCTCATTGCATCAATAATTTTGTTTGGCGCAAGCAAATTTCATGTCGCAAAATTCTTTCAAGCCAATGGCGAAAAGTTTGTGGGACCCATCATGATTTTGGTGGGATTAGTGATGTTAGATTTAATTAAGCTGAACCTATTTAAAGGCGCAAGTTTTACAGAAAAATGGAGCGATTATTTTAAAGACAAAGGCTATTTAGGAGCATTCTCCCTAGGCGTTTTGTTTGCCATGGCTTTTTGTCCGTACAGCGGCGCACTCTATTTTGGCGCACTCATTCCCATGAGTCTCAAAAGTGAAATTGGATTTGTATTGCCATTGTTTTATGCCCTTGGTGCTGGCACATTGGTCTTATTCTTTACCCTGGTAATTGCCTTTAGCATAGCCAAACTTGGCACCTATTTTAAAGCCATACAAAAGGCAGAAAAAGCCATGCGACTCATAGCCGGCTCCCTCTTTATCCTCACTGGTTTATACTATGTACTTATCTATTTAAAAATTCTTTCATAAGTTTTTTTACCTTGTTTAGTAAGGATAATAAAAGAATAGTATTCAAACCTATTTCGGTTCGAACCAAAGCATGGCTTTATTGAATTCGATTAATAGTATTAAGGTCGTTTATTTTGAAGTAATTTATTAAATCATCAAAATTTTTTGAAATACCCTTTTAGTTAAAATTATGTAAAAGCGTAAACTAGAAAATTACATTTTACATTTTACTTTTTTAATAATTCTAAAATAGTTTTAGGATTTTGCCTATTGTCCCAAAAGGCGGTAACTATTAATTGAGTCTCTGTAATTTTATAGTAAATGCTAAAATTTCCCATAGCAGATTCTCTTGTTTCAGGATAAGTTGTCAATTTAAATGCCTCAGGATGTTCTAAAATAATTTCTAACCTTTCCTTAATTAATTTAATCAATTTTTTGGCATAAGTAGTTGAACCGTTCCTAACTGTCCAATACCTCAATATTTCTCTCCTTTGTTTACTTGCAGTTTCAGTCCAAACTACAATTCTTTTAGCCATGCCAAATCTCTTTTGTCTAGTTCTTCTTGGGTAATCAAATGACCATTTTCAATATCTTTATCACTTAACCTTAGCATTAATTTCTGCTCCTCTGAAAGTTTAACAAAATCATCGTCAAAGGAGCTTTTTTCTACCAACTTATACAAAGCTGATAAATAGTCCTTATTTGATATGGTAAGGAGTTTATCAATAATGTTATTTCTGATATTATCTGCAGTCATTACATACAAAATTATGAGATTTGGGGATGATTCCAAATTTCTATTAAACTTACAATTTCTCCCCAAAATTAATTTCAAACCTATTTCGGTTCGAACCAAAGCATGGCTATTGGTTTATAAATACACGATTTGAAACTTCACCTCACAAACTTTTTTGAGCATGGCATACACGCCGCAATAGCTGTCTTTAGATAGATTCACAGCCTTTTCCATTTTCTCGCGGTCTTCTGTTTTTATGGTATAAGTTACCCTAATTTCTGAATATACCCTTGGATGCTCATCTGTTAAATCGGCCTCCACATCTATGCTAAAATCTGAATAGGTAGCACGCATTTTGTTAAGCACACCTACCACATCCATGCCCGTGCAACCTGCAAGCGAGCTTAGAATAAGCGGTTTTGGACTTGGACCATGATTCTCTCCACCACCTGCTGGAACAGTGTCTAGCGTAATGTGGTGACCATTTATTTCTGTATCAAATTCCATCTTACCCATAAATTGGGTAGAGGTTTTATGAATAGTTGCCATCTTATTTTTGAATTAATTTATCAACTGAATACCAAGACCCACCATTGCTTGCATCTAAGCCGTTTTGCTTTAAGAAATTAGTTGCTTGAGCACTTCTCATGCCACTTGCACATACACAAACTATGGGTTTGTTTAACTTCTTTACACTTTCTAAGCGCCCAGATAATTTATTTAATGGAATATTCTTTGAGCCTTTTACATGTCCGCCACCAAATTCGCCTTCACTGCGCACATCAATAACCACTGCACCTGCAGCAAGTTTCTCTACAAGTTCTTCGTTACCTTTTCCCGAAAATAATTTTTTAATTAAGCCTAACATGATTATTTATTAAATTGTTGAATAGTTGCAATTAACTGGGATGCTTGAACAACGCCCGATTGACGCCAAAGGTTTTTTCCTTCCTTAAATAAAATCAAAGTAGGCACACCTTGAACCTGAAAATGAGCAGCAGCATGTGGATTTTTGTCTACATCCACTTTTATAATCTTTACTTGATCTCCCAACTCCCCAGCAACCTGGTCAAGTATGGGCGACATCATTTTGCATGGGCCACACCAAGTGGCTGTAAAATCAACCAACACCGGGGTTGATCCATTAATTAATTCATTAAACGACGACACAATATTTATAATTTAAATAGTTGAAAATTTCCATCCAATCCAATTCACCAATCCAGCTTTCCCCTATATCAAAGCAAAGGCGAACAAAGCATATTCACTAATTCATACTTCATAATTCATAGTTCATAGTTCATAGTTCATACTTCTAACTCTTCTTCTTAAAAGAATCACCCAACAATCCCCCCATAAACGAACCATACAAAGTACTATTCACGGGATTAGAAGTAATGGCACAAGTACCACTCTCACAACCCACAAAAAAGTAATAAGCATACCCCGCCGCCGCCCCAATCAAGGCAAAAATCAAAATCATTTTATATTTCACTAAATAACTCATATTTAAATTAAAAAATCAAAGCAAATCACCAAATAAATCGCCAGTTGCTCTACCTACGTTAAAGCGGCCAACAGCTAACGGCTAATAGCTAACAGCTAAAAACTAAGCCGGTATCACCAACATAAACCCACTCTCCTTAATCTTATTAATCCCCCCACGCACATTTTTCACATGCTCAAAACCATGCTTCTTCATGATAGAAGCCGCCATCATGCTGCGGTAACCGCCAGCACAATGAATCAAGTATTTTTGATTCTTATCCATATTGGCAATTTGATGCTCCAATTTAGATAGCGGAATAAGTTCTGCACCTTCCATAACACCCGCATGCCATTCACTTGGATTGCGCACATCAATAATGGTATGCATATCTATGCCCAACATCTCTTGCGGCTCTATAGAATCAACCAATTCAATAGGTTTGCCCTGAACCAACCAAGACTCAAAACCACCCTGTAAAAAACCATATACATGCTCGTAACCTACACGTGCCAAACGCAAAACCGCTTCCTTTTCTTTGCCCTCATCACTCACAATCAAAATAGGAGTGGCATTGTCTAACAAAGAACCAACCCACACTGCATACTGACCATTTAATCCAATGTTGATAGAACCCGGAATAAAGCCTTTCTCAAAAGTATCAGCATCGCGGGCATCCAAAACAATGGTGCCCTTACGCATCTCTGCTTCAAATTCGCTTGGGTTCAGACCAATGGCATTACGCGCCATAACCTCATCTATGCTGTCGTAGCCATTTTTATTGATACCCGCATCCATAAAGAAATATTTAGGCGGCGCATCCAAACCATCCGTTACTTGATGCACAAAATCTTCCTTAGAAGCACAATTCAATGCATAGTTTTTTTGCTTTTGCTCGCCAATGGTAGATTGCGTTTCCTTGCCAATATTCTTGCCACAAGCAGAACCTGCCCCGTGTCCGGGATACACAATAACCGCATCTGCCAAAGGCATGATTTTGCCCGCAATAGAATCAAACAACAATCCAGCCAAATCTTCTTTACTCAAATCAGATTTCACCGCAAGATCTGGCCTGCCCACATCACCCACAAACAAAGTATCGCCCGTAAAAATGGCATGATCTGCACCATGTTCATCGCGCAACAACAAACACATAGATTCTAAGGTATGTCCCGGAGTATGCAACAATTTCAAAGTAATTTCACCCAAGGCAAACACTTCCTCATCTGCTGCCACATAAATATCGTAACCTGCTTTGGCGGTTGGACCATATACTATTTCTGCCCCTGTTTTACGCGCCAAATCTATGTGACCACTTACAAAATCTGCATGAAAATGCGTTTCAAAAACATACTTAATTTTTGCCCCTCGAGATTCTGCCAATTCAATATACGGATCGGTCTCGCGCAAAGGGTCAATAATTGCCGCTTCACCATTGCTTTCAATATAATAAGCCGCTTCGGCCAAACAGTTTGTGTACAATTGTTGAATATACATAATCGTTATTTTTTAATTTCTCCGAATATCGATTTTTCCTGCACTTTTTATCATGATTCACATCAATTCTCTATTTGATTCTTATCAGATTTTTCACTCCAAAAACAGCTCCAATCAACCCTTTTCTAAAATTCCTTTTCAGCTTTGTTCGGTTCGAACCGAAATATTTTTTACCCCTAAAACCTACATATGACAATCGCACTTATCTATGCACGTTAGCACCGATGCCAAATTTTTTTCTTTTAAACTGTAATACGAACTTGTGCCCACCTTGCGCACCTTTAACAATCCCTTGGTCTTCATGTTGATGAGATGATGGCTCAACAAAGATTGCTCGCAACCTGTTAACTCAACTATTTCGTTTACAGTTAACTCCTCCTTCTTTTGCAACATGCCTATCACAGCCAATCGCGTGGGATGCGCTATGGTTTTTAAGATAAATGCTGCTTTCTCTAACTTTTCGCGGTCTGCTTTCATTTCGAATACAAATATATGAACATATATTCATATATGCAAGAGAAATCTTAAAAAGGTGTATTTTGCCCCCATGAAAATTGGATTCGATGCCAAGCGTATTTTTAACAACCAAACCGGCCTAGGCAACTACTCCCGCGGCGTTGTACAGTCATTGCTGAACCAATTTCCAAACAATGCCTACCATTTGTATTGTTCCAATATCAACCTGTTTCCCAATTTTTTATTGGAGGAGCCAAATGTATTTAGGCACGGACCAACAACCACATTTCATCAGAAATTTCCGAGCATTTGGCGTTCGGGTGGTATGGTGAAAGACCTGCAAAATCAAGGCATAGAAGTCTATCATGGACTAAGCAACGAATTGCCGCATGGCATAGAAAATACCCAAATTAAGAGTTTAGTTACCATCCACGATTTGATATTCTTGCACTACCCACATCTCTATCCTTTTTTTGATAGACGTGTGTACAAGCGCAAATTTGCAGCAGCTGTTACCCATGCCAACATCGTAATTGCAACCAGCGAGCATACCCGTGCTGATATCCTCAAAGCTTACCATTGTGCCCCGCAAAAAGTAAAGGTTTTATACCAAGATTGCGACCCTGCATTTTCGGAGAAATATACCCCAAACCAATTGTCGGCATTGTGCAGAAAATATAGCCTCACGCGCGATTTTGTATTGAGTGTAGGAACCTTAGAGCAACGTAAAAATCACCTCAACTTGCTCAAGGCATTTGTACAAAGTGATTTGCACGATACCGACCTAGTTTTGGTTGGGAAAAAAGGCGATGCTTTTCCAGCTTTAGAGAAATTTGTGAAAGAAAATTCGCTTGAGGCACGCGTAAAATTTATACACGAATTACCCTTTCAAGATTTGCCCCAAATGTTTCAAGCAGCCCGCGGCTTTGCCTATATCAGCAAATACGAAGGCTTTGGCATACCTGTATTAGAGGCATTGCGTTCAAACATACCCGTGCTAACTTCCAATACCTCCTCGCTGCCAGAAGTAGGTGGCGCTGCCGCCATTTATACCAACCCAGATTCTATTAAAGAAATTGCTTTCGGTCTGAACCAATTAGTTTACGACCAGTTGCGCCGAAAAGAAATATTGGCTGCCATACCCGCTCAATTGCAGAAGTTTGAGCCCAGCGCGCTAAGCAAACAACTCATGGATATATACCAATCCCTTTTGGCATAAAGAAAATAAGCACCAAAAGCACTAAATTTACCGCGTGAAAATTGAACTAACAGGCGAGGTTTACCCGCAACTCATACAACTGGCCAAAACCCTCAAGGTAGAAGCTTATGTGGTAGGAGGGTGGGTGCGCGACCAATTTTTGAAACGCAATTCCAAAGACATAGATATTGTGGTGGTGGGCGATGGCATTGCTTTTGCGCAAGCTTTCTCTGAACAACTCAAGCAAAAAAACGATTTTGTGGTGTTTAAAAACTTTGGCACAGCCATGGTTAAAACCCGCCATTGGGAAATAGAATTTGTTGGCGCCCGCAAAGAAAGTTATAGCAAAGAAAGTCGCAAACCCGCCGTAATTCCTGGCACCATACGCGATGATCAATTGCGTCGAGATTTTACCATCAACGCCTTGGCCATTAGCTTGAATGAGCTCAATTTATTTGAAGTGGTAGATCCCTTTAATGGCATTCAAGACATTGAACGCAAAATAATTCGCACCCCACTAGAACCAGAAATAACTTTTAGCGACGATCCTTTGCGCATGATGCGTGCCATACGTTTTGCTTCACAACTTAACTTCGATATTCATCCCGAAACCTTTGCTGCCATTAAGTTACACGCAGACCGTATCTCCATTGTTTCTATGGAGCGCGTAAGCGAAGAACTCAATAAAATTATGCTCAGCAAAAAGCCAAGCATTGGCCTGAACCTACTCTTTGAAAGCGGCTTGCTTGCCTTGATATTTCCCGAATTGCAGGCCATGCATGGGGTAGAGGTTATTAAGAAAAAAGCGCATAAGGATAATTTCTACCATACTTTACAGGTGGTCGACAATGTTTGTTTAGAAACAGACAATTTGTGGTTGCGTTGGGCCACACTTTTACATGATATTGGCAAGCCCGCAACCAAGCGTTTTATTGATGCAGAGGGTGGTTGGACATTCCACGGTCATGAGGACAAAGGAAGCAGAATGGTATCTCGTATTTTTAGGAAGCTTAAGTTGCCGCTCAACGAGAAAATGAAGTATGTAGAGAAGTTGGTTGCATTGCATCATAGACCCAAAGTGTTGGCAGAGGATGGAATAACAGATGCTGCTATCAGAAGATTAATTGTAGATGTGGGAGAGGACTTAGAAGATTTATTTACCCTTTGTAGGGCAGATATGACGAGCAAGTTTCCAGAGAAAATAAAATTATACCGCGGCAATTTGCTAAAGGTGCAAGATTTGGTGAAGGAGGTAGAGGAGCGCGATGCCCTGCGCAATTGGCAACCTCCAGTAACGGGCGAGGATATCATGAAGCATTTTAACTTGAGTCCGTGCCGCGAGGTTGGACTCATCAAAACAGAATTGCGAGAAGCCATTTTGGATGGAGATGTGCCCAACGATTATGAGGCAGCATTTAAAAAAATGGAAGAAATTGGCAAACGCATTTTAGGTTCAGACAAAATTTTGGGTTTCAAATAAATTAATTGAATATTCGCAGCAAGATTAAGTGACATGGCAGTATATAAATTTAAAGTCTATTTTGAGGATTACGAGGATATTTACAGGGTTATTGAGGTAAAATCTACCCAGACCTTCCTCGATTTACACAAGGGTATTTTGGCGAGCATCAATTTTGATGAAAAGCAAATGGCCTCCTTCTACATGAGTAATGACAGTTGGAAAAAGGGTCAAGAAATTACCTTGGAGGACATGAGTGAGAATCCCGAGAACCCTACGCCAACCATGGCTAAATCTAAGTTGAATCAATTCATCATAGACCCGCATCAAAAAATCTTATACGTATACGATTTTATAGAATGTTGGTCGATGCAAATTGAATTAACCAGCATTAGCAAGGAAGAAAATCCAAAGGTTAAATACCCGCATTGCATTAAATCTGTTGGCTTAGCGCCAAAACAATACGATAAGGTGCAGAAATTTGGTGTGGTAGACGACAATGAATTTGATGAAATAACCAAGAATTACCTGAACCAAACTGACGAAATTCCCGGTGATATTGAAGATGGCGAAGAGGATGGCTTTGGTTTGTTTGAACCAGGTGAAGAGGGTGAAGCAACCAGCGAATTCAGCGAAGAATAAACCCATACATGCTCAACTTACATTTAACCAGACCTCTCATTGTTTTTGATTTAGAAACAACTGGGATTAGCATTTCCAATGACCGCATTGTAGAGATTGCTTGCATCAAAGTATTTCCAGATGGGAGGGAGGAAACACGTTTAGAGCGTATTAATCCGGGTATGCCCATACCAGCAGAGGTAACGGCCATTCATGGCATTACAGATGCTGATGTGGCAGATAAACCAAAGTTTGCCGACCTAGCACGCGAGCTGGCTACCTTTATGCAGGGTTGCGATTTTGCGGGCTTCAATTCCAATAAATTTGATTTTCCTTTATTGGTGGAAGAGTTTTTAAGAGCTGGGGTCGATTTTGATGTAGAGAACAGAAAGTTTATAGATGCACAACGCATTTTCCATATGATGGAGCCGCGCAATTTAAGTGCAGCTTACCGTTTTTATTGCGATAAGAATTTAGAGAATGCACATAGCGCAGAAGCTGATACACGTGCAACTTGGGAGATTATTCAATCTCAAATTACGCGCTATCCGCAACTTAAAAATACTTTAGATGAGCTAGGCAAAGTATCGGGTCAAAACAACTTGGTTGACCTTGCCGGACGTATGATATACAATGCAGAAGGCAAAGAGGTTTTCAATTTTGGCAAGCACCGTGGCAAACCTGTTGAAGAGATATTTAAAAAAGAACCTGGCTACTATCAATGGATGATGGACAATGATTTTTCATTAGACACCAAACGCCGCCTAACCAAAATCAAGCTCCGCATGAAATTTGGAGCTTAATTATTTCTCCAACACCTCATACATATCTAATCGGCGGTCTTTCCAATTAAGCACGGTGCCCGTATTACGCGCACGTTCTAGGGCCGCTAAGTCTAAATCTGCAATAACCACCGTTTCAATATTGGTGCTACATTCGCCTGCAATGGCATCTGGCGGAAAGGCAAAATCACTCGGTGTATAGATACCAGATTGTGCATAGTTAATGTCCATATTATCTACCGATGGAATATTACCAATGGTACCTGCAGTAGCCACAAAAATCTGGTTCTCTACAGCCCTTGCCTGGGCACATATTTTCACACGTAAATGTCCGTGCTTCTCATCTGTACTAAAAGGTACAAAAAGTATCTTGGCACCCTTCTGACAAGCAATACGGGCCATTTCGGGGAACTCCACATCGTAACATACATTAATGGCCACCTTGCCACAATCTGTATTAAACGCCTTTATTTCATTACCCGGTTTCACACCCCACCACTTGCTTTCATTGCTCGTGATATGAATTTTGTATTGCTTTTCAAACGTACCATCACGCTTAAACAAATAAGAAATATTGTACAAGTTTTCCCCCTCTACCTGCAAGTGCGTACCTGCAATAATATTGATATTATACTCCAAAGATAACCTAGAAAATAGCTCAATATAATCCTCGGTATATTCATCAATTTTACGAATACTATCCTCCGGACTCATGCTCTTATACTCATGTAAAGAGAGCAATTGCGTAGTAAACAGTTCAGGGAATAAAACAAAATCAGATTTGTAATTAGAAGCCACATCGGTAAAATATTCGCACTGCTGTGCAAACTCCTTAAAGCCCCTAATCTTGCGCAACTCATATTGAATACAGCAGATACGCACCTTCTTCATCAATACACTACGTTCACGAATTTCGGGCACATAATCGAGGTTAATCCACTCCAAAAGCAAAGCATAACCCTCGCTCTCTATATCCTCTGGCAAATAATCCTTAATAATACGTTGAATGGTAAAACCCTGCGACAATTGAAATGTGACTACTGGGTCCTTAAACTTCTTATCAACCACCCTTTTTATATAAGCCCTAATACCATAATCTTCAGAGAACTTATGAAAATTAGGCACTCGTCCACCAATAAAAATGCGCTTTAAATTTTTCTCCACGCACAAAGTTTTGCGCATTTCATACAAGCGCCTACCAATCTTCAGCCCTTGGTAATCGGGGTGCACCATAACCTCAATACCATACAAAGTATCACCTTCCTCATCGTGGTTGGTAATAAAACCATTGTCGCAAATTTCCTTCCAGGTATGGTCATCATCATACTCGTCCCAACTAACAATTAAGCTACTGGCCGAACCAACAATTTTGCCCTCATATTCGATTACCTGCATGCCCTCAGGAAAAAGCTTAAACTGACTTTCGAGCATAGGCAAAGTCCACGGATCGCTTTTAGGAAAACAAGCTTTAGACAAGTCCATGATATCCTGCAAATCCGATTTTTCGGCATTGCGTTCAATCAATTTTGGTTTTCTACTCGGACGGGTTTTCATGTAATATATTTTAAAATTGTGCCACCAGGCAAACACCCAGCAACCACAAACAATCAACAAAACGCAAATCTAACAAAACCCTCCAAAATAACTATACAAGATTCACTCATACCAACACTTAATAATTCATTAACCATTTTTGCAAAACCTTCCCAATTGTTGTAAAAATCATCCCTCAACTATCATCACAAAACTGCCAGTTCAAAAACTTTGTAAAATCAAATAATTCCCTAAATTTGACTTAACAACCCCAAACCAAACTCCCCAATGCAACCCCACATTATTCAAAACCACACTGATACCAATATTTTAAATCTCAACCTCCAAAGTTTATTGGCAAGTTATAGCCAATGGAAGGACGACCGAGCATTAAGCAAAAAACAAACAACTAGAATGTAGTCAATACGAAAATTTATACCAAAGATGAAAATATTAATACTATTGTTATTCGCAATAATTCATTTCACTTTTACTGTAAATGCACAAAATAGCGACTCTTCGAAAACAAAGCAACATTTTATATGCGCCGCTATTACATTAAAGGATGGTAATAAAAATTATGGAGGAAGTTTAAAATATGAATTTGCAAAAAACGATAAATTAGGGGTTGGACTTAAAACCCTACTTTATAAAAATCAATATTACGATTATTCAGCATCCAATTATTATATTACTGAAAAGCCTGACTTGTATTTAATTTTTGAAGGTGTTTTGACAAGATATTTATTGGGTAATTTAAAAAAGTCTAATGCTGGGGTTTATGTAGAACTTGGAATTGGCTATCATTTTGATAAACAATCTTCTGTTATCAAATACACCAACTATCCATCTTTCAATGAAAAATACCTATCTCAAGGGTTGGGTTGCACTTTAGCGATAGGAAGCAGATTAAAAATGGGGAGAGGTAATTTATTTGCTGAAGTGATGCTGGGTGGAATATTAATGGGGAGTTATTACGAGAGGTTTATTTTCCCTGAGGGGTATCCTGGTTTATCTAATGGTAATCCATATCCAAATAATGGCCCTGACGATAGTGGAACTGGATTTGCACTCCTTAATGGCTATCCGTTTATAAATGATGGTCTAATTTCTATAAATTTTGGATACAGAATTAACCTTAAGTAAATTTTAAATATAGAATAATAAAAATATTCAAATTCAAACAAATACAGCCGATTGACAAGAACCACTGGCCTTAACATCACCTAACGAATATTGACGGTTTGAGCTAGGTTGAAATGTTGTGCTTCTCTGATGATAAACTGCATATGCTAAATTTCTTAAGTGCCTACATCGGGTAGCTGAGAATCGTTGTAGGTATTTTAGACTAACAAACTTGACAATAAGGAAAAATAAAAATGACAGGATTCAAATTAACAACACAAGACGGACAAGAAATAAAATTTGAATTATACTTTGGTGATGCACCGATAACTTCGAGCGCATTTCAGAGTATTTTGCCGTTTACTAGGACTTTTAATCACGCAAGAGTTTCTGGACAAGAAATATGGATAGATGATGTCCCAAAACTAGACATTATACAGGAGAACGCTTCAATTTTTACAGAGCCTGGAGAAGTTGTTTTCGGTCCGACAAAACCAGGTAGAACAAAAACAGCTAATTGTTTTGGTATTTATTACGGTGACGGTAAGGGATTGGACGCTTGTAACATTTTCGCTAAAGTGGTTAATACAGACAGACAAAAATTAATAGACCTAGGAAATGACATATGGAAAAATGGTTCGCAAGAATTGACTTTTTCGATTATTGATTGAATTATGGAAATAGTTCAAACTCATCAAACAAGTGATTTTCAAAAGATAGAAGATTTGGCCTATAAAATTATCCCTGAATTTTATTCAGGAATTATTCCGCATGACCATAACATCTTTTTTGTAAAGAAATTTCAAACTGTAGAAGCAATTAGCCAACAACTGAAAACAAGTTACGAATATTTTTTACTTAACATTGACAACTATCCTATAGGATATTTTGGCATTCAAGTTGATCTTGAAAAATCCAACTTGTTATTAAGTAAATTGTACATCTTAAAAGAATATAGGGGTTTAGGTTATGGAACAAAAGCAATGGATTTTATAATTGAACGTGCCAATGATTATAAATTGAAGAATTTAGTTTTGACTGTTAATAGGGAAAATGAAAAAACCATTAAACTTTATAAGAGATATGGTTTTTCAGTGACAAAAGAACTAGTAAATCAATTTGAAAACGGCCATACAATTTTAGATTACGAAATGACTAGAATAAACCACGAATTAGGATAAGTTGACAAACCAAATGGGAAAAACGCCCTATAACACTGTTAGGCATAAGTGGCAGTTCAGTGCTCCCCAGCAACATCTGTGGTAAAAAGCCCTCCCATCGGGTAGCAAAACGTTATAGCCAATGGTAAAGTAAACCAATTTAGATATGAAGCAACTGACAATAAGATTAACCTTGCCTATTACCATCATCTCAATGTTTCTGATAACAAAGTGGTGGTTTGCCTTGCCCATTGACGGTCCTGACAAACTCTATTGGGGATTTCCTTTCCCTTTTTTGGGTCAAGGATTTCATACTTCTATGTCGTTTCAATTTTTTATACTGGAATTTGTTGCTGATTTCATCATCTACTTTTTAGCTTGGGTATGTTTGTTCCTTATCATCACTAAAAGGTTTTCGATTACCAGGGTGAGTAAGAGCCTAATAAAGACTGTTTGGACAATGGCATTGTTATTGTCCGTTGGTTTTGTCCTTTTAGTTAGTACATCAAACCCTGTGTATCTTTTGAAAAGAGATTATGATTGGAAAATATTGCAAACCGGACATGTTTTTATTTGGCAGGATACCCCTTGGCCTGATAGAGATTGATTTCAAAAATCAAAAACATTAAAAGAGCTTCAGAACCAAGGATAAAAAAATAACGTATATCTATGCTAAAAAATACTCAATTCAAATGTAGTACTTGTGGTAAGATTCACGAAGAATGGCCTGCTTTGACTTTTATATCACCTGACAATTATAGCTGCCTATCAGAAAATGACAAGAACACAATTGGATATTTAGATGAAGACTTTTGTATAATAAATCACGATGATCAAATTGACAGATTTATTCGTTGCACTTTAACCCAAAAAGTTAACGACCATTGTGAAAATTTGGATTATGGTCTTTGGGTTTCTTTAAGTGAAAAAAGTTATTTGGATTACGAGGAGAACTTCAAAAAGGAAAGCGAGGAGAAAGTATATTTTGGCTGGCTCTGTAATGACATAAATGGTTTTGAGTTTTCAGAAAGTATTCCGATGGACGTAGTTACTAGAAATGGCGGTCTAAGACCTGAATTGTTTCCTCATGATAGTTTTGATCATCCTTTTGTAATTGATTATTACAACGGAATCTCAAAATTAGAAGCTGAAAGGCGAATTTCAGAAATGATAGAAAATGTAGGTGATATACCTAATGAAAAAGTTGACGTTGAAATCAAAAAGTGGTGGCAAATCTGGAAATGAAAACCACCTGTTAACGACAACTATTATAAATTGCTGTTTCATTGGTTAGCTGGAGCAATTGTGGTTTAAAGGAAATCTGTTCTTCCCATTTATATTTGTGCAAAGGTTAACCAATTATTAGCTGCTAATCTTTAGGCTGAACAAAAGGAAATTAAAACTCATAGTAAATGAAACACCATTTTGGAGACTTCTTAGATAGAACAGGTGATTATTGGACAACAATTCCGAATATGGAAAGATTTGCATTTATTGCCGACTTTGAAATCGAAAATAAAGATGAAGTTAAAATTCTAACAATTAGTAAAACCCAAGACAAAATATTTTGGGAACAAATTTTTGATTGTCCAAACCTGGAAGAACTAACACTACACGATCCAAGTCCAGAGCAAGTTCAAGCGATACGTAAGCTGAAAAAGATACAGCGATTAAGAGTAACCTTTTTTAGAGCAAAAGACATAGAATTTATTGGTGACATGGAAAATTTGGAGGAGCTAATTCTTGAATATTTTTCAGGTTTTTCGGATTTGGCACCCTTAAGGAAGTTAAAAAAGCTAAAATCTATTCACTGCGAAAATTTAAGACGCGTATGTGACTTTAGCGGATTAACTGGTATTAAAAGCTTAAGATACATATATATAAATGGGACTTTTGATTGGAGTCAACCTGTTGAGAATTTTGATTTCTTAAGCGAAATTCCAAATCTGGAAATTCTTGCTTTAGGTTTTGGGGTTAAAGTTGTTCATTCAACCTATCCAATGTTTAAATCAATTATCAATAATAAGAAAATTAAAAAGTTAAGGATAGGTAGAGCATTTTGTAGTTTAGAGGACTATGCTTTTGTGGAAGTGCTACTAGGACAAGAAAACATTACTTATTCAGATGATACGCCTGTTCAACTTTTCTATGAATACAATGGAAAAATTGAATTCTTAGGAAAAGGGATGAGAAGTATTTCTTCTTCAAACTCAAAAGAGAAGTGCGAAAAGATAAGACTTGAGTATGAAAATTTGAAAGCTAAAGCGAAAGTTTATTTAAATGGCTAATTGGATGAATATAATTAGTTAATTTGAAAAAGTTTTTTTTGGGTCAAACCGATTATGTATAAAAATAATTAGGAGGAAATATGGTTTTAGGGTTTATCAATGAATTAAGGGAGAGGAATGAAACCCTTTACTATTATGGATTATGGTGTTTAGTTGCTTCTATTCTTTTCCTGGTAATGGCAAAGTTTAGCTCAACTCAAGTATATAATATCAGCGCTTGGATCAAACCGTTTAAATTTGCTTTTTCTACCTTTTTATTTGCTTGGGCTATGGCTTGGTATTGTTATTATTTGCCCAACTTTAATGTTAAGTTATTTAATTGGTCGGTCATAATTTTACTTGGTTTTGAGATTGTCTATATAGCTATTCAAGCCGGGAAAGGACAGTTGTCTCATTATAATGTGAGCACCCCAACTTATGCTTTTTTATATTCAATGATGGCCCTTGCGGCAAGTTTGGTAACGCTTTATACGGCTTATGTAGGCTTTTTATTTTTTGTGAATGATTTCCCTAACCTACCAAATTATTATGTTTGGGCAATACGTTTGGGAATTGTAATTTTTGTGATCTTTTCTTTTGAAGGTTTTGTGATGGGTTCAAAGCTAACGCATACCATTGGTGGGCCAGATGGGGGAGAAGGTATTCCATTGTTAAATTGGAGTAAGCGTTTTGGCGATCCAAGGGTGGCGCATTTTATAGGCATGCATGCCTTGCAAGTATTGCCCCTACTTTCTTTTTATTTGCTAAAAAACCTGAAGGCAACCATTGTGTTGTCTGTTTTATATGGCCTCCTTGCCTTATTTACACTGATACAAGCCTTAAATGGTAAACCTCTTGTTAAAACCACAGAGAAGCCAAAAGAGGAAAGGCATTTGTAATTTTTTTTGAAAAAGAACAATTAGAAAGATTTTTCAAGATTCTTTTCGCATATTCAGTATGTAGTTTTTCATGCAGCATCATCGTGTGGCTTATGCATTGTATGTTCAATTTTCTTGAAATCACTTTTCCCTATCTTTAAAAACCGAATTTTGCCAATTACTAATTGAAAATGGTAAATTACCTTTGGGATTTGTAAATTACTCATTGGGTATAAAAGAGTGACTTTTCTATCACAATTTTGTTTCTATGATGAAACAAATATTACCCCTTATTGGTTTTTTATTTTCATTAAATGGCTATGCGCAGTACAACGGTGGTATAGGTAAGGGGCAAATTGTTGCTTCCATTTCCTTGTATTCCTTAGGTCAATCTTTTTATGTGGGCTCTTCAGGGAAAGGGGATGTGTCCCAATCAACCATTAACCAAAACTTTGGAACTTCTTTTTATACGGGCACTGCTGGCCAAGGTAGCAACCATGCCCATATATTAAATCAATTTTTATCTGTAAGCATTTTTCTAGGCTCATTTGGCAAAGGTGATTTGGTGGCAAATATGTCTTCTAGACAGCTAGGTCAAGACTTATATCTTGGTTCTATCGGTCAGGGAAATAATAGCCAAAGTTTAAGCAGTCAAATGTTAGCCTCGCCTCTTTTCTTAGGTGGTCTAGCCGATGGACATGCTGCAGCCAATGCTATAAATCAACCTTTTGGATTATTGCAATATGCTGGTGGGGTTTCGGATGGAAATGAAATGATTCAAATTTTGAATCAAGTGTTTGGAGAGAGCATTTTTAAAGGAGGCATGGGTGATGGCTTTGTGGATATGGGTGCTAATCAACAATCGTTTGGTTCAGCCCTATACCTTGGTGGAGCAGGGCACGGAAATAAATCGATTGAATTGCCAAACCGCATCTTAGGCGAGTCTATTTTTAAAGGGGGTGCAGGGGATGGCTTTGCATTTATATTTTCTCCCGGGCTTCAACTACCTGTTCACCTGTTAAATTTTGAGGCCAGTTGGGAGGCAGCAGGAGTGCTTACCCAATGGACTACTGCTTCCGAAATTAACAATAGCCATTTTGATATTCAAAGGTCGGACAATATGGTAGATTTTTATACCATAGGAACATTATCAGGTAAGGGGAATTCTAATGTCCAAAATGCTTATCAATTTATTGATAAATCCATTAGTCAATACCCAAATGTGAATACCTGGTATTACAGGTTGCGCAGTGTTAGTACCACCAATAGTGAGGAAATAAGTAAGGTAGAAGTGGTTTATAGAAATACCTTAATGGATGGTACATGTTTGGTATATCCTAATCCTACATCACATAGTCTGTACATAAATCAAAAAAATATAAATTCAAAATATGAAGATTATGAAATCACAGATTTACAGGGCAGGACAAAGCAATCTGGAAAGTTAAGCTCCTTAACCAAAATTGACGTATCCATGTTGCCAGATGGCATTTACTTTTTTAATATCAAAATAGGCAATGCAAATTTAGAAACCTATAAAATAACCATAATAAACTAACAAATAAAATACCATAAACTATGAAAAAAATTACAATGATTACCTTCCTTTTGCTGGCTTTAAACACGATTCGTGCCAACAACATTAACCTAACCAATTTAAGTACAACCTATACCCCCTCTACAGGGGTGGTGACGGTTAATTTTACACTTGCTTGGGACAACAGTTGGTTGAGTATGACCACCAATAACTGGGATGCAGCTTGGGTGTTTTTTAAATATAAAGATGCAGGCCAATGGATGCACCTCGATTTAACAGGCAATAATATTACCTTACCAACAGGTTTTGATTACACTTTACCATCTGATAAAAAAGGTATTTTTATACACAGGTCTTCAACCAATATTGGAACCGGAAATGTTACCCTCTCGGGATGTCAAATTGGCATTCTGCCTCAAATGGGAACCTTTGATGTTAAAGCCTTTGCCTTGGAAATGGTGTATGTACCCACAAGTCCATTTAATGTTGGAGATAATTCTTCTACAGGCACCTATACAAGGGGTGGAGATTCTGAGCCCTATTATGTTACTGGAAATGGTTTGGCTAAAGGTAATACTTATTATTATGAACTCAATACACCAGATAATACAACCACCTTAAATCCTAATTTTCCTACGGGTTATTTTTCTTATTATATCATGAAATATGAGTTAAGCAATGGTGGATACCGTGACTTTTTAAATTGCCTAACCCTAGCACAGCAAACATTTAGAGTTGACTATCCAATTACCTCAGCTGTGGGAACCAAACCCAATGCATCTAACTCTGTAATTGCCATTGCAACTCCCTCCACATCAGGAAATCCAGCGGTTTTTGGTTGTGATGCAAACAATAACAATACCATGAATGAAGCCAATGATGGCGAATGGACTGCTTGTGGGGGCATAGGAATTGCAGACTTGTACACTTACTTAGATTGGGCGGCATTAAGGCCTATGACCGATTTGGAATTTGAAAAAGCTTGTAGGGGACCACTTACACCTATTGCTGGCATGTATGCATGGGGAACAAGTACCACAATAAAAACTGGTACCATTTCTTTATTGAATCCAAATCAAAGTGGCGAAGCCATTTCAACATTAGGTAATCTTAACGTAAACCTCGATTCTGCAAATTTATCAGGTATTGGCAGACCACTTAGAAATGGTGTTTTTGCAAGTTCGGTTTCCTCTAGATCTTCATCTGGCGCAAGCTATTATGGTGTAATGGAGTTAACAGGAAACTTATGTGAACTGGTGGTTAATGCTTTTAATACCTATGCTGTTTCGTATAACGGAATTAACGGAGATGGAACCCTCGGATTAAATGGGTACAATACCAATTGGCCGTTTTTTCATTCCTCTGTAACAGTAGGGACAGGGTCAGTCTCTTTATCGCAAGCCCATTATGCCAGAGGAGGTTCTTATTTTTCGAGTTCGCTAGGTGGTGCCACATTGGCGAACGGTTATGGTAAGGTAAGTTATATGGTCGCACCAACCACTTCTGCCGCTACTCTTTGTCCTACCGCTGGAACAGCCTATTATTACCGTCAACCCTTTTATGGTATAAGAGGAGTAAGATAATTTAACCAAACAATTTAAACCCCAAAAAAATGAGAAAAAAATTAGACTTCAATCCTAAAATGCATGGTTGGCATTTTAGAAACAACATCAGCACTGATTTGAAAGGTGCTTTAAGAACCTATGGTCTTTGCGGTGGAATGTGTCTTTCTGCCCTTAACTATTGGAGACACAAAATCAAAATTCCATCACTAAACTGGGAAGATATTCCTGGAGATTCAAAGTTTTTTAGGGATGGCAAAGAGTGGATTAATGTTCCGATAGATATGCCTGGCAGAGCCCATCCCGTTTTTGATTTTATTTTTCATAGTCAGGTTGCAACCTATCAAACCCCTAACTTAGTAAAACAAGTGGTTTTCTTTACCCATGATTATGATAACCTGCACCATCAATGGTCAATTCAGGATGAATTTCCAGCGGTAAAAGCCTGCATTGATAACAACAAATTTGTTATGATAGCTCTTAGAAATGCTAAAAAAGGAGATTTAATAGGACATCAATGTTTGGTTTATGGGTATGATGATGATAGAAAGACCCTATTTGTGTACGATCCAAACCATCCAGATGTAGAAACTATTATATTTTCTACAGGCACAAAGCTTGAAGTAGGCGAATTTGATACTAGTGGCAATTATGCAATTTATGGTGCAAACGAACAATATAGGTCATACTATTTTTTACATGAATATATTGCAGATATAACAAGTGTGGATACCACATATGATTTTATTAGAAATATAAGAGATAATTTTTCTGTAAAGCCCCCTTATATAGAGCCAGCATTGGTTAGCAATGCAGGTATGATTAATCCTTTGGCCGAAACAGTAATAGCTAGAGCAGTGCGCTCAAGACCAAGATAATTTTTGTATAATTGTTTAATGAACGGCAAACTATTTGTATACATGATTATGATTTTTTATGGCATACAAATAGTTTGTTTTCCTTCTAATTGCCTCGCGCAAAATAAGCAGGTACTTTTTCTTTCTAAATATCTAGATAAAAACGGCAATCCCTTTAAACAGGTAAATGGTTTTGCCCATGATAAACAAAATAACTTGTATTTAGCCACCTCTCGAGGCTTATATAAAATTGTTGGAAACCATTCTGTTTTCATAGACCTTCAGAAATTTGATAGCACCATAAGTCTAAATGTAAGTAAAGTTTATAGCGATAGGCACGGAAGAATTTGGTTTGCAAATTATCCAATGGGATGGGGTTATTATAACCCTTCCACAGGTAAAGTGGTAAATTTTTCTAATAGTTGTAATTTAAAACTAGCCTATATTTTTAGTGTCTTTCACGATTCCAAAGGAAGGTATTGGCTATCCTCAGATGATAATGCAGATACAGCTCGTTGTGGTTTATATCGGTTCAACCCAATTACAAAAACACTTAAACAATTTAAGTTTGAATTGCCCACCAATAAGCACCATATTGAAATTACAGATAAGGTTACTCATATTACCGAAGATACCAAAGGCAAATTGTGGATGGGTACTTGGAATGGTATAGTTTGTTTCGACCCAGAAAAAGAAGACTTCGAAACACATCATCTTAAAGCTAATATTCCCAATTTTTGCCTTTTTACGAAGGTTCATTTTGCTAATGATTCTATATTATTAGCAGGCAATTGGGGTAGGGGCATTTTTATGTTTAATATCCATACAAAAAAGGCAATGTTCTATATGCCGCATAAGGTAAAAAGATATATTGGTACGCATAATATCGTCTTAGATTTTTTACCCTTAGATGCTAATTGTTATTTGGTAAGCACCCTCGACTATGGCTTGTATATTTTTAATTTAAGTACAAGAACTTTTACCCGCCCCACCAATCAATTAAATGAAACAAATTCTATTTATAAAACAGGGGTGATAGACCTGCATCCATTGACCGATGGAAATATTGCTGTAAGCTTAACCGACAATGGGTTTTACCTTATAGATAAAAAGAGCTTTAACTATACATACTATTTCCTGCCAATAGAAAATCAAATCTCCCATTCTATTAACCAAGTAAATGAGAATGCTAAAGATAAAACCTATTTGGCCACCAGTATTTATGGTAGTAATTTCTTCTTTATAGACCAAAAAGCAAATCAAGTTTATTCACTCAATCCCTTTAAAAGGCACACCAATTATTGGTTCTCTTATTTACTAAGCAATGGTCTTTATTATATAAGTTCAAATTCTGGAGGGTTTCTTTTTGAACCAAAAACAAAGAAGGTAGTGGTAAACCAAAATAAACTACATCCGGTTTTAAAATGGGGGCCAAGTAATTTCTTTATTCCAACTAATGAAAAGATTTTATGGGTATATGATAGGAATGTACTTTATAAATTTAATAAGGACCTCCAATTAACTTATAGCTTCGACCTTGCCAAAAGATTACCTGGTAAAGATTATATTTATTCATGTGCTTTTTATATCCACAACGATAGGTATTTCTTTCTTTCTAATAGGCAAGGAAAAATAGTTTGCTTGGATCTGCAATCCAATAAGAAATGGATAGGACAAGAAGATAGATTCTTTTGTTTTAATGACATTTATTTTGAGGAAAATGGTAGGATTTGGATATCTGAGTACGAAAATTTTAGGCGCTTATTTATTACAAAGAAGGGAGAATTAAAATTGCAGCAAATCCCTATTGGCTCTAAAGCTTTTTCTACCAAATTTAACAACATATTGCCAATAAGTAAAAATGAAATTATCCTTACCTCTGATTTTGGATTATTGTCTTTTAACCTAGAAAATCAAACCTTTAAGGATATCCCTTTTCCTGATGAATCAACAGGTTATTCTGTTGATATTTTACCTAACCATAAACAAATATATTTTGGAGGAAACAATAAGATTATCATTCAAAAGCACTCTATTCCTATTGTACCTAAAACGGTTTTGATTACAGAGGTAAATGTTAACGGATTCCCTTTGCAGGATTTTATATCCAATATAACCAAATCCATTCATTTAGACTACACCAAAACCGCTATTGATTTTGAATTTGCATCAACAGGGTTACATAATACAGATGTGGTTTACAAAGGAATTTGGATGAATGACAAGGATACCTTTGAAACAATTTCAGAAAATGGTAAAGCAATTTACAATAACCTTCGTCCGGGTAATTATACCTTTGTGGCAAAGGCTGAAAATTTAATAGAAAAATGGACACTTTGCTCAACACCAATTGTAGTATCCATAGATTACCCCTATTGGCAAACGCTATGGTTTTATTTATTAATTGCCTTTATCACATTTGTCACCTTAACCTATTTTTATAGGTTAAGAATTGCCCAAATTAGAAGAGAATCCATCCTTAAGGGTCAGCTTTTGGAAGCAGATTTAAAAGCCCTGAGAAGCCAAATGAATCCCCATTTTATTTTTAACAGCCTGAATAGCATAAATAGATTTATAATTAAAAGCGACCCAAGCACTGCCTCAGATTATTTGGTTAAATTCTCCAAACTCATGCGCCTCATTCTGGATAACAGCAACCAACCATTTATTCCTTTGTACAAAGAAATTTCTACTTTAGATTTATACATTACCTTAGAGCAGCTGAGGTTTTCAGGTAAGTTTAATTTTACTATTATTGTTGAACCAGAAATTGATAAAGAGTTGGTGCTTATTCAACCTTTGCTTTTACAACCATTTGTTGAAAATGCCATTTGGCATGGATTAATGCCCTTAAAGGACAGGCAAGGACAATTAAGCATATCATTTAGAAAAGTAGGCCATAGGGTAAACTGTTCTATCATTGATAATGGAATTGGAAGAGAAAATGCTAAAATAGAAAAGTTATCGCTACACGAAGGCTCCAAATCTGCTGGCATAGAAGTAACCATTGAGCGGTTAAAAAGAGCGAATTCGTCGGCCACCGTAGAAATTTTAGATAATTTGGATGCCAATGGTATTGTTTGCGGAACCCATGTACTTATTAGCTTTGATTACCAATTATTATAATTACCATGAAATGTTACTTACTAGATGACGAGCCTTATGCCATTGAAGTACTAGAATGGCAGCTCACTAAATTTTCAGAATTTACAATTTGTGGAACTCAAACAGACCCACAATTGGCCATTGACGAAATTAACATCCTTAAACCAGATATTCTTTTTTTAGATATTCAAATGCCAGTGGTAAATGGATTTGAGGTAATTAAAGCCCTAAAGGAGCCTATTCCTGAAATTATATTTGTTACAGCTTATGATGCATTTGCCATGAAGGCATTTAGGTTTAATGCCGTAGATTATTTAGTGAAACCCATAGAAACTAGTGAACTTAAAGAAGCCGTTGAAAAGGTATTAAGTAAGGTAAACCACCAAGTAAAAGTGGCTGAATTACCAGGCTTGTTAAACAATATTAAGATGCTTCAATCTCCTAAACCTAAGTTTGCCATTCCCACTTTAGAAGGAGTTGAATATGTACCAATAGAAGAGATAATACATTGTAAGGCAGATGATAATTATACCCATATTTTTTTGACAAATAACAAGACAATTATAGCTTCCAAAACCCTAAAGGAGTTTGAATTATTCTTAAAAGACTTTCACTTTTTCCGAATCCATCATTCACATTTGATCAACTCCAATCATATTAGAAAATACCTAAAATCGGATGGTGGCTATTTGCAAATGGAAAATGGCGATACCTTGCCAATTTCAAGGTCGAGAAAAGAAGCATTAATTCAAAAATTAGGATTGTAAATTAATCCCAATATTTAAAGGACTCAAAAAACTACTTCAAATTGTGCCAAACATTCACCACATCATCGTCTTCATCTAACCTATCAAGCAATTTTCCAAAGTCCTCTTGCTCTTCTTCTGTTAGTTCTACCGATGTAGTTGGAACACGCATCAATTGCGCAGTGATAATCTCTATCTTGCGGTCCTCAAGACCTTTTTGCATGGCGCCAAAATCTGTAAATGGAACGGTAATAATGTAATGACCTTCGCCATCATCTTCCAAATCTTCCATCCCAAAATCTATCATCTCCAACTCAAAATCATCTAGGTTAATACCCTCTTTTTTGATGCTAAAAATGCCCTTGCGCTCAAACATAAAATCTAAACTTCCAGAGTTAAGCATGGTACCACCCGTTTTGTTCATGTGCGTGCGCAAATTTGCAATGGTACGGGTTGGGTTATCGGTGGCAGTTTCTATCACTACTGCAACGCCGTGCGGACCTTTTCCCTCATACGCAATTTCTTCAAAGTCTTTGTCCTGCTTGCTGGTTGCACGCGAAATGGCCGCGTCTATATTTGCCTTGGGCATGTTTACCGCCTTGGCGTTGGCAATTATTACACGCAAACGCGAATTGCTATCTGGATCACCAATGCCGTTTCCAGCCTTAATAGCAATTGCAATCTCTTTACCAATTTTGGTAAAAGCCTGACTCATCTTAGAATAACGGGCAAACATCTTGTGCTTGCGTTTCTCAAAAACCCTTCCCATGTACTGAACTTTTTAGTTAAACGGCTGCGAATATAAGGGCTTTCAGGCACATAAAAAAAATGTATCAAATGCAGCAAATTCTCACCAAATTTGTGGCATGCAATACCCATTTCATGGCTTAGATCAAATGCAAAGGCCTTTCGGTCTGAACCAAGCGCCGCTGCGTATAGTATCGCTGGTTCCTTCGCAAACCGAGCTCCTTTATGATTTTGGCCTAGAGGAAGAAGTGGTGGGTCAGACTTTATTCTGCATTCACCCCGCAAAGCAACACCAAGTGAAACCCCGTATTGGAGGCACCAAAACACTAAACCTAGATAAAATTAGAAGCCTTAAGCCAGATCTCATCATTGGCAACAAAGAAGAAAATGATCAATCTCAGGTAGAAGTCCTTATGCAGGAGTTTCCGGTATGGATGAGCGATATTCAAAACCTCGAGGATGCCCTAGAAATGATTCTGGCTATAGGCAAATTGGTGAATAAAGAAAGCGCCGCAATAATCATTCACAAGCAGATAAAAACCAGCTTCGAGGCCTTGGTTCAGACCGAAAAAAAAGGTTCTTGTGTGTATTTAATCTGGCGCAAACCCTGGATGGCGGCTGGTAAACAGACTTTTATTGACGATATGCTCAACCGCTGCGGCTACCAAAATTTGGCGCAAAATAGTGATGGTAGGTACCCAGAAATTAGCAAGGAGTGGCTCCAGGCAAACAATCCGCAACACATACTATTATCCTCTGAGCCTTATCCATTTAAAGAAAAGCACCTCCAAGAATTGCAAGAGATTTGCCAAGACGCCCAAATAAAATTGGTGGATGGCGAGCTGTTTAGCTGGTATGGAAGCAGGTTAATTCACAGTGCCCAATATTTTAAAACTTTATAAAACATTCCAATTTTTTGAGCTTCAAAATGGGCTAAATGACTAAGCCATAGATGTTGGCGTGCATAAAAAAGGCAAATAGCAGAAAAAACTTTGGCTAAGGTTTTGGTTCGAACCAAAAAAGACTTAAAACATTCTAACTGTGCAATTTTTGCCCCTAAATGGCAATTTATCCGCACAAATTTAAATTTTTTGTGGATAGCCATTCTGCTAATATCAATACCTTTGCTTGCTCGAGGATATTGACGCATGGAAGAGAATAATAATGATAACAATCTAGAAAACCCTGAGGGCACCGAGCCGCATGAATATCATGTATTGGCGGTAAGTGGCTTGTATGAGAATTGGTTTTTGGATTATGCCTCCTATGTAATTTTGGAGCGTGCAGTGCCTGCCATAGATGATGGTTTAAAGCCTGTACAACGCCGTATTCTTCATTCAATGAAGGAGATGGATGATGGGCGTTTTAACAAGGTGGCCAACGTAATTGGGCAGACCATGCAGTACCATCCACATGGTGATGCGGCCATTGGTGATGCCATGGTTAATTTGGGTCAGAAAGATTTGGTAATAGAAACCCAGGGTAACTGGGGCGATGTGCGCACGGGTGATTCTGCTGCTGCGCCGCGTTATATTGAGGCGCGTTTGTCGAAGTTTGCCTTGGAAGTAGCGTTTAACAAGCAAACTACCACTTGGCAAAATTCTTATGATGGCAGAAAAAAGGAGCCTGTAGCTTTGCCTATGAAGTTTCCTTTGCTTCTAGCGCAAGGGGTTGAGGGTATTGCGGTTGGTTTGGCGACCAAGGTGATGCCGCATAATTTTTGTGAATTGCTTGTTGCCAGTGTTGATTATTTAAAAGGCAAGAAGTTTGAGCTGTATCCAGATTTTCCAACGGGTGGAATGGTGGATGTGGCCAATTATAACCAGGGTAAAAAGGGCGGTAAAATTCGTGTGCGTGCACGTATTGAGGAGTCTGATAAAAAAACCTTATTGGTAAAGGATGTTCCTTATGGCGTTACTACTACTCAATTAATTGATAGCATTATTAAGGCCAATGATTCTGGTAAGATAAAAATTAAGAAGGTAATTGATAATACCGCCCGCGATGTGGAAGTGGAGATTCAATTGGCTCCTGGGGTTTCTCCAGATAAAACAATTGATGCCTTATATGCTTTTACCGATTGTGAAGTGGGGATATCTCCCAATGCCTGTGTTATTGTAAATGATAAGCCTATCTTTTTGGGGGTTGAGGAATTGCTCAAAATTTCTACCGAAAAAACCAAGGATTTATTGGGTTTAGAATTGGAAATTAAACGTGCCGAATTAGAGGAGCAGTGGCATTATAGCAGCATAGAAAAAATCTTTATAGAGAAGCGCATTTACCGTGATATTGAGGAGTGCGAAAGCTTTGAGGAGGTAATAGATACAATTTGGAAAGGCATGAACAAGTTTAAAAAACTGTTTAGAAGAGAGCTTTCCGAAAATGATATTTTGCGTTTAACTGAGATTCGTATCAAGCGTATTTCTAAGTACGATTCGTTTAAGGCCGATGAGCTCATGAAGGGTCTTGAGGCGCAGTTAGAGCAGGTACATTACGATATTGAAAACCTTAAAGCGTATGCCATTAAGTACTTTGAAAACTTGTTGAAGAAATATGGCAAGGGCAAGGAGCGTAAAACGGAGATTCGCACTTTCGATACCATCGATTCTAAAACAGTGGCCATTGCCAACCAAAAGCTTTATGTAAATAGGGCAGAGGGCTTTGTAGGAACAGGCTTGAAGAAGGATGAATATGTTTGCGATTGTAGCGACATTGATGATATTATTGTCTTTAAAAAGGATGGCAAAATGGTTGTCTTTAAGGTTCAGGATAAGACCTTTATTGGCAAGGACATTATACATGTGGATGTGTTTAGAAAGAACGATGAGCGCCGCATTTACAACCTCATTTACCTAGATGGAAAAACCAAAGTAAGCTATGCCAAACGTTTTCCGGTAACAGGCATCACACGCGATAAGGAATACGATTTGACCCAAGGCAGCAATGGCTCTCGCATTTTGTATTTTACACCCAACCCTTCTGGTGAAGCAGAGGTGGTAAGCATTACCTTGAGTCCGCTAAGCCATGCCCGTAAGTTGAGTTTCGATTTCGACTTTAGCGAATTGGCCATTAAAGGTAGGAGCGTGCAGGGAAACATTGTAAGCAAGTATTTGGTAAAAGGCATTAAGCTAAAATCAAAAGGTGTTTCTACTTTGGGTGGCATAAATCTTTGGTACGATGGCGCTATTGGTAGGATAAATACCCAAGAACATGGAACCTTTTTGGGCAATTTCTTGGGCAACGATTTAATCATTTCTATATACAAAGATGGCAATTACGAGCTCACCAATTTTGATGTAAGCAACCATTTTGAGTACGAGCAACTGTTACATATTTCTAAGTTTAAGCCAGAAAGACCATTGAGCATGGTGTACTTTGATGCCAAGGCTAAGACTTATTACATTAAGCGTTTTGTGATAGAAACACAGACCTTAAACAAGAAGTTTTTGTGCATACCAGAAGAGAAGGGCAATTATATTTTATTGGCAAGTGATTTTAAAAATCCAACTGTTATTCTAAGCACTGGCAAGGGAAAAACGCTGCAAGAACAACAGTTGAACTTGGCTGAGGTAATAGATGTAAAGGGCTGGAAAAGCATTGGTAACAAGTTTGCTGGAGTTGACTTAAGTAAAATTGAATTATTACCGCCTGATCCAACCGATGAAATGGATGAATTGGTTCAGGACGAAACCGAAACCTTGGTGAATGAGGACTTGTTTAGCGAGGAGCAGGAGAAAATAAAAAAGCTGTTAGAAGACGACCCAGAATCGCCAGAGGAGCAAAAGCGCAAGCCCAATAATAAAATAGACCCTGAGCAACCTAAATTGTTCTAAGTTTTTTTTATAACATGGCATCACTTACTTTTGTGGTGCAAAACAGACTATCGCTACGCCTTAGGGTGGAGAGGAAAGTCCGGGCAACTTAAGCAGCATACTTCCTAACGGGAAGGGACTTTGCCTAGGCAAGGTTACAGACAGTGCCACAGAAAATAGACTACTGATTCACCTACGCCAAGGCTGCGGTGAAGAAGCAAAGGTGAAAAGGCGGGGTAAGAGCCCACCGGGTGCTTAGTGATAAGCATTGCATGGTAAACCTTATGTGTTGCAAGGCCAAATAGGCAAGAAATAAAAGGGTGCTCGCTTAGCACCAACAGCCTCGGGTTGTTTTTCTTGCGGGTAGGCTGCTACACCCACCAAGTGATTGTTGGGGCAGATAAATGATAGTCGCACATGCAATGCAAATTGCAGGTGTACAGAACCCGGCTTATAGTTTTGCATAGATAAAGGGGCTTCGGCCCCTTTTCCATTTTCATGGTTTTGCAAAAAGGCATAGTTAAGGTTTGGATTGCAAATCCAAACCAGCAACTATAGTTAAAGCTAGTTTGGAATTGAATAAGTTGGTTTGGAAACTAAGTTGGTTTGGAAACTAAGCTGGTTTTGCAACAAGGCATAGTTGCTGGTTTGGATTTGCAATCCAAACCCTCCCCAATTAAACAGAGAAGAACTATGTAAAAAAGAAATTATCTTTGCATATGATTTCATTAAACACCTTATCGCAGCTTGCAGAAATAGACCTTTTATCGCAAGAAAAACCAGTTATCATTTTTAAACATAGCACCCGTTGCAGCATTAGTTCTGCAGCATTAAACAGGTTCGAAAAAGCCTACAGCAGTGCTAATTCTGAAGCTATTCCAGTATATTTTTTAGATTTATTGCAATACAGAAATATTTCAAATGAAGTGGCTCAGCATTATCAAATTGAGCATCAGTCGCCACAAACTTTACTCATTAAAAATGGCAAATGCGTGCATGAGGCAACTCATTTCGAAATCGACTTTGCCGAAATACAAGCACATGCCATTTAATGCTTTAGCTTCCTTTATTAATACCCTATTTCTTTACCTGAATATACTGTTTTAGATTCTTAACATAGGTCTCAAATGCGGAGATTCCTTTGGGTGTTATCCTGCAAGTTGTTAAAGGAAAATTATCCCTAAAACTCTTGTCTATTTCTATATAACCGGCTTCTTTTAATTTCTGTAATTGCACACTTAAATTGCCCGCAGTACTCGAAGTTTTGTCTTTGATATAATTAAATTCGGCCTCCTTTACACCAATGAGCAAACTCATAACGGCCAAGCGTAATTGAGAATGTAATATAGGATCTAGGTCTTTAAACATGTTGGCGGAATCGCAAATTAAGCAAATGTCCGGGAATTATAAAACCAACCAATACTGCCAAAGCCAGAATGAGCAATTGCAAATCGTATCCAACAAAATAAGCCGCAATGGCGCAAGCCCAAACTCCCATAGCTCCGTAGCGCATAGCATTAAACTGCAAAATACCTCCAGTAAGGTATAAACCAAAGGCATAAACCACCATCAAAACAGGGTAAAATGAACGCCAATGTTTAGAGGTAGAAGGCATAATTAAACAAACAATAAGTAAGGATACCACAAAGGCTGTAACTAAATATTTTAACACCTCATCTACATAAGTCACTACCCTTTGTTCGCTCTTTTCCAACCTACTTTTTACCATCGTTATCACTCCACCCAATGGCATCATAATAGCCCAAACCATTGCATGATTTTCTTGCTCTGCCATCAATAAAAAATAATCTATCAATGCAGAAACAAATACAAAATATCCCCACATCATATGGTA
>JBILVK010000185.1:0-4278 GCA_044370475.1 Bacteroidia bacterium | reverse complement strand
ATGGCATTTAAAGAAACAGGCACTATTACATTGGCATCCGAGGGATTAAATTTGTACCATACATTTCTATAACCCCAAATTCTGAGCTGACTTAAATCTGCCTCTTTTGCCCACTCCCGCAAGGCATCTGCAGTTGCTTGCAACACTTTGTAATGCGTATCCGGACCACTGCCTTCGGGATCAAAAGTAAGACTAAGTACAGTTGGATTGATGCGTTTAAACATCTCCAAAACAGGCAAAACATCCCTGTTTTTTTCTGGCTGCTCCGTGAATATATCCCCTTGGTAGAAACCCAATCTATTGTGGGTAATATTTTTGCCCTGCACCCCATAATGTGCCCAAACCAATTCCTCTTCAAACTCACGAATCATGCCCTTTAATTGCTGTATACGCGGCGGGTTTTTCTCCCCATCATAACTACGACGCAATACAGCCAAAATATCATTTAATGAATTGTATAAATCCTCTAAATTCTTACAAGCATAAACTTCTGTAACGGCTCGAACCAAGCGGTGGCAAAAGCCTCGGCGCTTCTCCTCCTCATCTGCCCCTGCCACTTTGGTGAGATAATGATACACATCCTTATCGCGCTTATAGGTATACCCAAATTCAAAAAAATCTGGATACTTAATCATTTGAATTTGTCCACGCTCCAAAAATCTTTTGGTATCCTCCAAAGCCTGTATTACAAACTTATTTGTTACTGCGGTAAAGCCCGAAGTAAGCACCGCAAAATGAAACTCATTGCTAGGCTCATGAAAATGATTGGCTATATGCGGCAATATGCCCAACATAATATCATCGTGGTGCGGACCCGTATGCAAGAAAACCTCATTCTTCTCTGGCTCCATGCCCCTTCTAATTTTCTGCTCAAAACTTTGAATAACCTCCTCTACTTTCTTCTCAGAAACACCTGGTATTTGCTTGGTAAATGGATCTGCTAGCAAATCTTCTTTTGTTAAATGCTCACCATACTTATTCAGATGTTTGCACAAACCAATGATTGAGCGTTCTGATTTCTCACCAGACCAATCACCCTTGGCATACCAAGCCTCCATGCAATCGCTCAAACGCATGGCCGCACCATCTGTGAGGTAGAAGCGCGCATTGGGCAATTTGCTTAGCACAGAAGCAGGATAAATATTGGAAGCTGGATTTTCTAATGACTGCTCAATAATACCTGCCTTGGCCTCCCCTGCAGCAATAATGATGGCAGTAGCATTTGGGTTATAGGTAATGGTTTGCAAGCCAATGGTTATTACCAAACGGTTACTAGAAACCTCAATGCCCCCTAAATCGCCAGCCGCTACAGCTTGCGTTTCAAAATTGGTTTCCGTTAATCGGGTAGTAGAATTGAAATCCGAGCCACGTGTATTAAAGGCAATATGTCCATCCGGACCAATACCGCCAAGGAAGAAGCCAATGCCCCCTTTTTCTCTAATATTTTCTTCGTACTCCATGCACCATTTATCAATCATAAAAATGGCATCTTGTTGCAATTGTTCCAACTTGGATTTGCAAGCCCTAAAGCGCAAACTCAAATCCACTTTAGAGTTAGGAAAAACTTCGCTAAAGTGCTTCCCATGTGGCAATGCAATGGCTTCAGAATTTATGAGTAATGCTTTGGTTCGATCCAAACCAAAACCATCGATATAAAAGCGATTAACATAATTGTAAAAACTATTATGCTGTTTAGCACTTATAGGATAAAACTCATCTAACTGCACAAAATGCAAATTGCCCAAATGCGGTTTAGGCAGATGCATGAGATCATATTTTTGTAAGAGCGCTTTGCCTGCTTCCAAGTCCCAATTTTGCAAAAGAAACTGGGTATTCTTGATAAAAAATTCTGGCGTTTTACCCGTAGGTAAACTCACCACACCCTCTGGATTTTGTCCAACCCATTCCAAGAAACGCAAAGCAGTAAACAAACCCAAATTGGGGAAATTATCTACCAAAATATAGGGTATTTGGGTACTCATTTTATCTTGGCCATGAATTTTCTTAAAGGCCAATTCTACCGCAGAATAGTTAGGTGTATGCATAAATGTTTATGTAAAATTGATAACAATGATTGTTGCAATTACGAATATAACAAAGGCCACACAAAAGTTTGCGCGCCAAGCTCCTAAAGTAATCCCCAAAAATCAAGAGATGCCCTGCAAAAGCTACTGTATGTAAATTTATCATTTCCTCATAAACAAAAAGAGCAACTCACTTACTTTTTATTACCTTCGCCGCATGAGCAACATAGAGTTAACCTTTCAAAAAATTGGTATTGCCATAGCATTTTCACCACGATGTGAGGCCTTGATAGCTGAGGCTAAATGGCTTCAAAGCACCTTTCATTCTAAGATTGTCTTTATTCATGTTGGAAAAAAAAGCTTGCAAGAGGAACAGTACCTCAAGCATTTGCTCCATCGCTTTAATTTGGATCAGCCCGAAACAGAAATTCTTTGGAGAGAAGGCGACCCAGTAGACACCATTATTGAATTGGTGAATACTGAAAAAATTGAGCTATTGGTGGCAGGTGCTTTGGAAAGAGAAAGCCTGCTTAAGTATGTGATGGGAGGAGTATCTAGGCAATTAAGCAGGAAGATTAGGTGCAGTATGTTGATGCTAACTGAGCCTAGTATTCATCCAAAGGGATACAATTTCTTGGTGGTTGAAGGTACTGATCATCCCAAAACAGAAAACACCATTTCTATTGCGATTAATTGGGCCAAGGCAAGCGGAAGTGAGCATGTAGATATCATACAGGAAAGTGATTTAAATAAATTGGCTTTGATTAGGCATGATGAGTGGAGAGAAAATGAGGTAGGTGAAAAAAGAGAAGCCTTTTTGAAGGAGGAGGACGAGAAGTTAGAGGAGATATTGCGCTGCACAGATTGTGGTAAATTGCAGATAAACACCGAGCGCATTGAAGGCAAACCTGGCTATGTAATTAGCAAATACGCCAGAGAAAAAGAGGCCGACTTATTAGTGGTGAATTCGCCAGACAAGCCCATGAATTTATTGGATAGGGTATTTCCGCATGATATAGAATATGCCCTGGCAGAATTGCCATGCAACTTATTAATTGTGCATCCAAAAGGATTGGAATAATCGAATGAACGTATTAAGCCATAACGAAAACATCAGTTTAATCCTAAGTATGGGTTTGCTGCTTATTGCTGCCCGTTTGTTTGGCGAGTTTTTTCGTAAATTTAAAATGCCACTGGTGGTTGGCGAGTTGATTGCCGGCATTGTTCTTGGACCTTCACTTTTGGGTCACTACTTCCCAAAAATTAGTCATCTCGTTTTTACCAATGTTAACCATGCTTCTCTTGCATTAAATGGGATTATAAACATCTCAATTATTATGCTGCTTTTTGTGGCTGGAATGGAGTTAAATTTATCTATCATCAGACAGCAAGGAAAAGCAGCTTTTACAACCAGCCTTTTGGGATTGATTATTCCTTTAGGTATAGGTTTTGTGTCGGCTTTCTATGGGTATGAATGGTATGGACGAAACAGCAGTGACAAGGTTGCATTTGCCCTATTTATGGGGACTTCCATGGCTATTTCTGCATTGCCTGTAATTGCACGTACCCTGATAGATTTAAATTTATTTAGAACAAAAATTGGATCGATTATTATTACGGCTGCCATGTTTAACGACTTGGTTGGATGGATACTCTTTTCAATGATTATGGGGATGTTAAAAGGCAGTGCAAACCACAGTGTTTTGCTTACTCTTTTGTACACGCTTTCCTATGCCATCTTGATGCTTACATTGGGCAGATTTTTGATAAATAAATCATTGCCTTGGGCAGAGAAAAATTTTAGTTGGCCTGGAGGCTTTTTAAGCATGTCGTTGGGATTGGCATTCTTAGGTGCTGCCTTTACCGAGTATATTGGATTACACGCTATTTTTGGCGCCTTTATTATGGGTATAGCTGTAGGAGATTCTGTGCATGTAACAGAGAAAACTAAAGACATTGTAAACCAATTTGTGACCAATATTTTTGCGCCCTTATTCTTTGTTTCTATAGGCTTTAAGGTTAACTTTATTAACCATTTCGATTTTCAAATTACTGCCCTCGTAATTTCATTGGCCTTTGTTGGGAAAATCTCTGGAGGTTATTTTGGCGCCAAATTAGGGGGCTTAAGCAACAAAGAATCGTTGGCCATAGGATTTGGTTTGAACGCAAGAGGCGCTATGGAAATAATTTTAGCTACGCTTGCTTTGCAGGCCAATTTGATTGGAGAAGAGTTATATGTAGCCATTGTAATTAT
>JBILVK010000184.1:0-4306 GCA_044370475.1 Bacteroidia bacterium | reverse complement strand
AGAATTTTAATCACCACCAGGTACGCAATGTTTATAGCTATGCACAGGTAGATTATATCTATAAAAAATTAGGTTCAACCACCATTAACAAGGACTTTAGGTTTTTGAAAAACAATGCCTATTTAAAAGGCTATTTGGGCAAGTTTGTGGTGCGCAATGCCAATGGTGTTTTGGGTTATTTCTTTATTCATTTGCAACCTAAGTTATTGCAAGATGAAAACAGGTTTGACGAGTTGTTGATAGATGGTTTTAGGAATAACTACAATAAGCAGAGATACTACTCCTACGCCTTGTACAGGGATATGCGTTTGTTGAGTCAGAGTGGTGAATATGCCTACAGAACCACCTTTACTTGGGATAATATTGAAGGCAAGAGCAAGCTCTTTGAGGAGGCAGGTTATAGCCACATGTTGTTTAAAGAAAACGACCAATTGTTTGTGGTGGTGAGTAAAAAAGAGCCATCGTGGTATGAGCCGTTTGGACTCTTCTCTTTATCCTTTACTTTCTTTACCATATTGCTGATACTGCTTATCCTTTTGTTTATTTTATTTAATAATGCTTGGGTCAAACAGTTTCTTGAAACCTCTTCTCCTGCTTGGGTTTGGGTGCATAAGCACATCAATAATTTTCTCTTGTTGCGCGATGCAGATTTATCATTGATTAGAACCCGCATTCAATTGGGAATTGTGATGATTGTATTTATTACCTTGGGAACTACTGCATATTTTACCATCAATTTTATTAGCAATCAAAACTCTTTAAAGCAAGAAGAGAAGTTGGTTAAAAAGATACGCAGTGTGGTGAGTGCGATTGAGAATGAGAGTCAGGATTTCAATTTTAATACCCGACAAACAGATGCAGAAGCAAGTATTAATCAGATTGCAGATTTTTATAATACCGATATTACCTTTTTTAATCCCCAAGGAGAATTGCTTACCTCTACCATTAAAAAGATATACGACGATGGTATTATAGCCCCATTGATGGATGCCCAAGCCTATTACCATTTGAACAAATTGCGCGAATCGCAGTACGTGCAAAATGAAGAGATTGCAACCTTTGAATACAAGGGAGCTTATGTGCCTGTTTTTGGAAAGAGCATGACCCTTTTGGGCTATGTGCAATTGCCTAACTTTTACCAAAGCTCAGATTTAAATACAGAGATTTCTTCTATCATCGTTGGTTTTATTAACCTCTATGCTTTTATGTTTTTGGTGATAGGCGTTATAGCTTGGATGGTATCTAGAAATATATCCTATCCATTGATGCTTATTCAGCAACAAATGGCCAATACCGCATTTGGTAAAAAGAATGAGCCCATTAATTGGGATAGGAAAGATGAGATTGGAGAGTTGGTAAAGCAGTATAACCTCATGATTGACCAGTTGGAAGAAAGTGCCGAAAAGCTTGCTACCAGCGAGCGCGAAGGTGCTTGGCGAGATATAGCGAGGCAGATTGCGCATGAGATTAAGAATCCGCTTACCCCTATGAAATTGAGTGTGCAACATTTAGAGCGCGCTTGGAAAGACCAATCGCCTAAACTGCCTGAGACCTTTGCACGGGTTACCAAAACCCTCATTACCCAGATAGATACCCTGAGCGATTTGGCCACAGAATTTAGCAGCTTTGCTAAGATGCCAGCACCCAAATACGAAAATATTTATGTAGACGTTTTGTTGGATCAGATAGTGCATATGCAAGAGCAAACCTTTGATGGCAAAATTAACTATAGTTGCGCTCCCAATACTCAAATTTGGTTTGATAATGGCTACCTAAACCGCACGCTTACCAATTTAATTAAGAATGCTTGTCAGGCCATACCAGATGATAGAATGGGCGAAATTGAGGTGCGTGTTTTTGAAAGAAAAGATTTCTTGGTGATAGAAGTGCAGGACAATGGAACGGGTATTTCTAAGGAGCAACAAGACAAGATTTTTATGCCTTATTTTAGTACCAAGGTCATAGGCATGGGATTGGGATTGCCTATTGTAAAAAGCATGATAGAGAGTGGAGGAGGAAGCATAGATTTTACCAGCACCTTGGGCGTAGGCACAACTTTTACCGTAAGCTTACCCTTAAGTTTGGCTGAATGAAAAGATGGCTTTTGCTCAGCATAATATTGTTTGGTGGATTCTTGGCGCGTGCCCAGTTTGCCCCCAAATTAAAGAGCAAGAGCATTCTATTGGTGGCAGATTCATTTGCCATTGATACCTCCATTATCATACAAGGTACGCTTAAAGTAAATGGCTATATAGAAGGGATTGATTATAGAGTTAATTACTACCACAGCGCGTTTATAAATCAAAAAATACCTAAAGGAACTTTGCTGTTGCTGCAATATGCGCCCTTTCAATATCCCATTAAACAAGTATATAGAAACCGCGACTATGCCTTGGTTCAGCCCGAATTTTCTGAGACGGTGAACCCTTTTAAATTAAGCTCTGATAAGGGAAATTTTGACCCCATCTTGAGCAATGAAGGATTGTTAAGCAATGGAAGTATCATGCGTGGATTGAGCGTTGGCAACAGTCAGAACGCCGTCATAAACGCCAATTTAAACTTGCAATTGGCGGGCAAAATTAACAACGAAGTGGATGTTTTGGCTGCCATCAGCGATGAAAATAATCCGATACAGCCAGAGGGAAATACCCAGGAATTGCAGGACTTTGACAAGGTTTTTGTGCAGTTTAGCAAGAACCAACATAAATTGATTGTGGGCGATTATTTGATGGAGAAGCCACAAGGAAGTTACTTCATGAATTACTATAAGAAGTCGCGCGGCTTATCTGCAGAAACGCAATTCGGTCTGAACCAAAACCAAAAAATAAAGGTAGGTGCGCAAGCAGCGCTATCGCGCGGAAGGTTTGTGCGCAATAGCATCAATGGGGTGGAGGGAAATCAGGGTCCGTACAGGTTACAAGGTCCCAACGGCGAGCTGTTTATTATTGTGATTTCTGGAACAGAATCTGTGTACTTAGATGGAGAGAAATTAACCCGAGGGGAGCAGAATGATTATACCATAGATTATAACAGTGGGGAGTTGATATTTATGGCGCGACGCTTGATAACACAATACTCGCGCATTATTGTGGAGTTTCAATATTCGGATAGAAATTATGCCAGAACGGTGTTTGCTTCTCAAACCAAATGGGAGAGTAAGAAGAGTTTTATTTCCATAGATTATTTTACCGAGCAGGACAATAAGAACCAACCCTTTCAACAAAATTTAAGTGATAGCAATAAGCTTTTGTTATCTGAGGTTGGCGATCAATTAAGTGAAGCCAAGGTGCTGAGTGAGGTGGCTTATACGAGTTTTCAAACCAAGTTGATTATGTATAGAAAGCGCGATACCTTGGGTTTGGGAACGGTGTATATTCATACCACAGATGCCAGTTCTGATTCTGTTTTTTATGAAGTGCGCTTCTCTTATACGGGTCAGGGTAAAGGTAATTACAAGCAGAGTTCGAGTACCTCTAATGGGCGAGTTTTTGTTTGGGTGCCACCTGTAAATGGGGTGCCGCAGGGCGATTTTGAGCCCTATGTGCAATTGATTGCGCCTAACCGCAAACAGTTGTTGGTATTGGGTGTGGGACATGTTTTTGCACCCGGACAAAGTATTAAAATAGAAGGTGCGCGTAGCAATAACGATAAGAATTTGTATAGTGAATTGGATAAGGCCAATGATGTGGGTTATGCCTTGAAAGTGGAGGCAGATAATTTATACAAATTGCCTAGTAGCAAGCATGTTTTGAGTAGTAAGGTGAGCTATGAACATACCACGCAAAATTATCAATTTGTGGAGCGTTATAGGAGTGTTGAATTTAGTAGGATGTGGAATAGGCAATTGAGCAATGTGCCTACCTCTGATACGGGTGCCAAGGAGCATATTTTAAATTGGAAATTGGGTTATGAAACCAAGGAGCATGGGTATCTCAATTATGTGTTTGGATATTATAACAGGGGTGATGGGAATTTTTTAGGATGGAGTCATACCGTGAACACCCGGTTAATGAATTTGCGCAATATGTTGGAGATGGATGCAGAGTGGATGAATGCCAAGTTGGAAAAGGGTGTAGGCGTGCAGAAGAATGAGGCTTACCGGGTGCAAGGAGGGTATACCAGAAACTTCAAAGTGGTTAAGATCGGTGCTTTGGTTCAGACCGAAAAAAGCGCATTTATACAGAACAGCGACACACTTCTTAATGGAAGTTTTGCCTATCAAAAAATGGGTGTGTTTTTAAGAAGTAAAGACAGCACGCGCTTGAGTTTTTGTGTAGAGGCAAATGTGCGCTTAGACCAATTACCT
>JBILVK010000014.1:0-45951 GCA_044370475.1 Bacteroidia bacterium | reverse complement strand
GCCCGTACATTATGCGGGTGTGGCTTGCGATATGGATGTAATTATGGAGCTTGCCCATAAGCATCATTTGTATGTTATTGAAGATGCTGCCCAAGCTATTGATGCTTATTATACAGGCAAGGATGGCATTAAGAAGCCTTTGGGTTCTATTGGACATTTAGCTGCATTTTCCTTCCACGAAACCAAAAACATCATGAGCGGTGAAGGCGGAATGTTGGTCATTAACGACGATGCATTTGCTGCCCGTGCAGAGATTATTAGGGAGAAAGGAACCAATAGGTCGGCATTCTTTAGGGGCGAAATAGACAAGTATGGTTGGGTTGATATGGGTAGTTCATTTTTGCCTTCTGATATATTGGCGGCCTTCCTGTTTGCTCAATTAGAGAACTTGGAGCTTATTCAAAACAGAAGAAAAGAGATTTGGGATCAATATGCCTTAGCCTTACAGCCATTGGCTTCTGCAGGCAAATTGCGCTTGCCTTATTTGCCCAATTTTGCTTCAAACAATGCCCACATGTTCTATGTGGTATGTGCATCTTTAAGCGAGCGCGAAGCGCTTATCAACAAGCTCAAAGGCGTAGGTGTCTTAAGTGTATTTCATTATCTTTCTTTGCATAAGTCGCCCTTCTACACAGATAAACACGATGGGAGAGAACTGCCAATAAGTGATCATTATAGCGATTGCTTGTTACGCTTACCTATGTACTTTGAATTGAGCGTGGCAGAACAATCTTTGATTACGAGCAGCATCCTCGATTTTTATGCATAATTTTACTTGGTAGCAACCACAAAACAACTGCCGCCAATGGTAATAGATTTGCCTGCTGAGATGCGATTTACCTCGTATTGCCAGATGCTGTTTAAAATAGAATCTAACAAGCCTGGCTTGCTTTGATGCTCGTTTTTATGTTTGTTTAAATCGCCAGAATTTTTGTTGAAACCGAGCTTGCTTGGCAAGGCGCGAAACAAGAAAACAGCCAAGGGTAAAATAGAAAAGATATAAGTTGAGTAGGTAATTTTAAATCCAACTTGCTCCAATTTAGAACACAGTTCTTTGGTGGTATACCTTCTGTAATGTCCGGCATCTACATCTTCGTTAGACCACAAAGATTGAAAGGCAGGCACGGTAATATATACCTTGCCACCTTCTTGCATATACGCATGAATCATGCTTAAAAATGCCACATCATTTTCTATGTGTTCTACCACATCAAAGAGTCCAACCGAGGGCAAAGTTCCCTTCTTAAATTGCGCATCTTCTAGGGTTGCACAAACAATGTTTTGAAGCTGCCTTTTTCTTGCATTGAGGCAACCTTTTATGCCAGGTTCAATGAGTATAGTTTTTAATCCGTTTGCCTCAATTCCCTTAGCCACGTAGCCGTTTCCGCCGCCAATATCAAAAAATAACCTTCCTTCGTTGTACTTTTTTACAGCCGTTAAAATGCAGTTGTTTCTATGTTTAAACCAAAAGCTATTTTCCTCAATTTGGTAGCAGATTTCGTTGCCAGCCTCTGGGTAAGAAATATCGCTTGCAGTCTTTGCATGCCAGATACCTTCTTTTTGCACCAAGGCCGTACTGTAATCTGTTATGTTTATGTTCTGCATCATTCAAATGGTTTATGGTTTTAAAAAGATATAGCAATTAATCCACTGACCTCTGCTATTCTCATAAGAAAATAAAGTATCTTCAATTAGGTCCGATCCAAGCCGTATTTGGTTCAGATCGAAATGGCGCTCTTCACTCATTACAAGGGAATCGTAAATGAGCACATCGCCTGCAATCATCTCTTTTAAAGGGAGCTCTTTGCCAGGGTAGATCCATACATCTTTTTCAAAAATATCTCTGTTGGTAAAGAGTGCAAACTCTGGTTCTGCAGCGTAGTAGCGGTTATTGGGGTAATTGTTTTTTAAGTAAGGAGCCAATACATCGCGCATAAACCGATGGTCCTTTTTTAAGGAAGTTGACTTTTCAAAATCTGTGGAAGCTGGATTGTTTAAGAAAGGAAATCCAAGTACACCTACCATAAATATGCCACGCCAGAGCGTATATTGTTTGGGGTTTAGTAGTGCCATAACACCTTCCATGCCTTGCATGGCAATGATGCCGCATAAAGGAAAAATACTCACCAAGACCCTGTTTAAGCCCATTGAATTAAAAATACCCAAGGCCCAAAATGCAGAGTGAGCGGCTATAAAAACAAAGGCAATTCCATAGACCAAAAACAATTCGTTAAGACTTATTTGTTTGCCTTGTTGCCACCATTTTTTAAGCTCAAAAATTACGCCCAAGCAGAAGCCTACAAAGCTTAGCGGACCTATACAAAAATACAACTGATTTACAAAGTGCATCCAATTACCCTGACCATATACACTGTTCATGGTGGCATAAGGTATTTTGGTAAATACCCATAAAACATCTCCGTAATAAGGCCATCCTGCCAAGGAGAAAACTACATGTCCAAACAATATCCAAGGCAATAGTTTGTATTTTTTTTGAAAGACCAAGAGCACTGTAAACACGGCCAATATCACCAAACCTTCTGAGCGCACAAAAGGCAAGAAGGAGGCAATTACCAAGGCCAAAATCCACTTGTCTTTTACGTAGTAATAAATAGAAAGTATCAGCATCAATGCAGATAATGGCTCTGTTAAGCCAGATAAAGTTACGGGCAAAATAAGTGGCATGGCCGCTACCAAAATGGGGGTATAGTACCAATGCTTTATATCAAATTGTTTGGCTGTTAATCCCGCTACCCAGGCGGCAAGCAAGGTGCAGCAGACATTAAAGAACATCATGCCTTTCATGCCCATTTGTGCAAAAGGCGAACTAACAAGGGTAAAGAATGGTTTGGCCCAATGGTTAAAGAAATAGGCCTCATTGCTCCAAGATAAGCGGGCGTATAAATAGTGCGTGGTACTGTCGCCGCCTTCTCCCAAGGTTTCGCCAGAAAGTGCGGCTACCAGGAAAGCCAAGGCCAAGAGGCCAAAAATTCCATGGGCAAATTTTTGTTCCTTGCTCAAAATCAACTCTTAAATAATCCGTATTTAACGATGCAATAGATGGCTCTAAATCCGTCCTTCCAGCTTATTTTTTTACCTTCGGCATAGGTTCGGCCATAATAAGAAATGCCTACCTCGTAAATCCTAATATTGGGGATACGGCTAATTCTTGCGGTGACTTCTGGCTCAAAGCCAAATCTTTTTTCTGTAAGGTTTAACGATTTTATGATGGGCGCTTTAAATAATTTATAGCAAGTTTCCATATCTGTTAAGTTCAGATTGGTAAACATATTGCTGCCAAACGTAAGAATTTTATTGCCTATTGAATGCCAGAAAAACAAAATCCTGTGTGGCTTGCCACCCATAAAACGAGAGCCATAAACCACATCTGCAAAGCCATCTGTCATGGGCTTTAATAGAATATTAAACTCATTGGGGTCATACTCCAAATCTGCGTCCTGCACAATCACATAATCGCCCGTAGCTTCTTTAATACCAGTATGTATGGCAGCGCCCTTGCCCTGATTTACCTGGTGCTCCACAAATTTAATATGCGATTTGCCTTGCATGTAATTTCTAATTACCTGGGCAGTATCGTCCTTAGAACAATCGTTAACTATGACCAATTCCTTTTGAATGCCATTTATCAATTGAACGGCCTCTACCTTATCCAAAATCTTGTGAATGGTGCGTGCTTCGTTGTAAGCAGGAATTATAATACTGAGTATTTCTGGCATGGCAATTCTTTGGTGGCAAAGGTAAGAAATGCCAAACGATTTCAAAGAATTGGCTATCTAACTAAATACCAATCCTTCATTTCCATGCAAAATTTCCTTTATTTGTGCCATGCAAAACGCGGTCCAATTGTCTTTTGTGGTTCCACTTTATAACGAGGCTAAGAACTTGGAGGTGCTAGAGCACCGATTGGTGCAGCTACTCAATAGCATGCCAGAACAAGCAGAAGTGATATTGGTTGACGATGGCAGCAAAGACGAAACGCCTCAAAAAATATATCAATTGGCACTGTCTGATCCAAGATTTTTTGCAGTTTTTTTATCGCGCAACCACGGACATCAATTGGCCATAACAGCGGGATTAAAAATGGCCAGGGCCACAGAGGCGGTCTTGATTTTGGATGGCGATTTGCAAGATCCACCCGAGTTAATCAAAGATTTTTTATACACACTTAGACAAGGCTACGAAGTAGTTTACGGCATACGTACCAATAGAAAAGAACCTTGGTATAAACGCGTGGCCTATTTCTCCTTTTACCGCATCATGCGCCAGTTTGGCAATATAGATTTGCCCGCAGATTCTGGAGATTTTGCGCTCTTAAGCAGAAAGGTTGTAGACTACCTAAATCTCTTGCCCGAGCAAAATAGATACCTCCGCGGCATGCGCGCCTGGATAGGATTTAAACAAACAGGCATTGCCTATGCGCGTCAAGAGCGCAATGCGGGAGAGTCGAAATACACCCTTAAGCGATTGGTAGAATTGGCCTATAGCGGCTTGTTTAATTTTAGCAGTTTTCCCATCAAATTCATCACCCGTTTGGGCGTAATAACTATCCTTATTTCCCTCAGTTATTTGGTGTACGTGCTCATCTCAAAATTTGTTTACGGCAATGTGCCAACAGGCTTTACGGCATTGCTCATGGCCATTATTTTGTTTAGTGGCGTGCAACTCATTTCCCTAGGCATTATTGGCGAGTACGTGCTGCGCATCTATCAGCAAAGTCAGCAACGTCCCCTATTCATCATCGATAAAGTTATTAAAGACGGCAAGCTCATCAATGGACAAGAATTATTACACTGAGTATTTTGAGCTAGAGCGCAGCCATTGGTGGTTCCTGGCCCGTAAAGAAATTCTGGCCACACAAGTATCAAAATTATTCGGTTCGAACCAAAGCATACGCATACTGAATATTGGAGCTGCAACGGGCGCAAGCTCTCAAATGCTAAAATCTTTTGGTGAAGTTACCTCTGTAGAATACGAAAAAGATTGCATTGCCTTTGTGCAAGATAAACTCGATTTTCCTTTATTACATGGCTCTATATTGGAGCTCAATTTTGCAGATGAGAGCTTCGATTTGGTTTGTGCCTTCGATGTAATTGAGCATGTAGAAGATCATTTTTTGGCAGCCAAAGAAATGCAAAGAGTATGTAAGAAGGGAGGGTATATGCTAGCCACAGTGCCAGCCTTTATGCAGCTTTGGAGCAAACACGATGAAGTGAACCATCACTTTAGAAGGTATAAAAAAGAAGGATTTTTAAAGTTGTTTCAACAAGAAGAATTGGTCTTTGCCAGCTACTTCAATTTTTTGCTATTTACGCCTATTTATGCCCTTCGTATGTTTTCAAAACTGTTCCCCAAAAATCTACAACGCGAAGGCAGCGGCTCCGATTTTGGCTTGGTTAAATCGCCCATGCTCAACAAAATTTTCTACCATCTTTTTCTTTCAGAAAACATTCTACTCTCTCGCCGCATCTCCTTCCCCTTTGGCGTCTCGCTGCTAGGACTTTGGCGTAAAAAGTAGCTGTTGCATTTTTAGGCAAAGTTACTATTGCCACAGATTCACAGATTGCTTTATTGCCTCTGGCTCCTAGCTTCTGGCCTCTGGCGGAGGGAAGGGGCTTTAGCTTCTGGTCTTTAGTCTTTGGTCTTTGGTGGGTTTTGTGGCTGGATGTTAGCCTTTAAAATGACTAAAGCTCTGCTGAGTGGAGGGTCTTTAGCTTCTGGTCTTTGGTGGGATTTGTGCTAATTGCAATTAGCTTTGGCCATTCGGTTACCTTTTGGCAAATCTGTGAATCTGTGGCGTTATCTTACAAACCCGCAAAAGACCAACGGCTAACGGCTAACAGCCAGATGCCAGCCGCCAGATGCCAAAGACCAAAGACCAACGACCAACGACCAACGACCAACGACCAAAGACCTTCCCCCGCTACCTCCCTCTGGTACGCAGCAATTCAAACAAGGAAGCGCGAACAATTTCTCCCATGGTTTTAGCCTTGAGGAAACGCTTACTGTTGTAATGTTTTGCAAGGTCTTCACGCAAACGAACCACGTTTTCTTCTGGCGCTATAGATTCCTTACTCATGGCATCTAATAAATTGATGAGGGGCCATTTGGCAGCCTTAATACGCGTAATCATAATGCTCCTTTCCTCGCGCTGGTATTGGTGCAAACTCTCCTTGCTAATTTTGGACTGAACCAAATCTAGGAAGGCTTTATTCTGTTTGTAAAATTGAGGTAAGTAAATATTCTTTCTCGATTCAAAAGATTGTTGGTCGAAATCAATGGCCCTAATTCTATAATGGGTTTCTTCAAAGTCAGGAGTTATTTGAACCACAAAATTACTCGAATGCATATCGCCCAGCAAACGCACAAAACAGCGCTCATTAAACTTCACAAATTCCTTAGCTATCCTAATCATATTAAAGTTTTCAACTTGCATATGGCTTCGTATAAACTCATCACCGGGAATGCCTGCAATATGTTCTTCAATAAGTGTATTGCCACTCACCAAATAACTTATGCGATTGGGAGAAAGTAAATGCTCCAACTCCAACCCGTAAATGCGCGATGCATCAGCATTCTTCACGTAAAAATAGTCGAAATTATCGTTGAGTTTGTTTACCACCCTCACCCTAAAAGGCAAGGTATTGCCATACAAACAAATGTCTATTCTATCTACCACCAAATGGTCTACCACCTCCATATCGCCACCCACACGCAACATGGCATAAATTTCCAATAAACTATGGTTGATTCGTTCTTGTTCTACCGGACCATAAATACAGGTTTCCCACAAGGTATCCTTGCCCTTTTTATCGTAATGTGCAATAGAATCTTTGTAATCTTTTAGGTCGTGGTAGTGTATAGGAATATCAGATTCTCTTCCGTATTTTTTGAGATAGCTGCGTAGGTTCGGACAGATTTTATAGGTGAATTTCTTTTTGCTTATGTGTGGCATGGTGGAGCGAAGATATAAAATTTTGTGCGGCAATTCTTTGCTTGCTTTTTATGAAAGAATCTTTAATTTGCCAAGGATGAGCAGTGAACTAAATAACCCAAAAGTAACCCGTGCCTGGACCATGTATGATTGGGCCAACAGTGTTTTTTCGTTGACTATAACTACGGCTATTTTTCCACCCTATTTTGAAGGCGTAAGTAAGGCTGCATCTATAGCTTCGGGTAATGTGGTGAATGGCGTTTATTATATTGATGTGCTTGGATTCAAATTGGTGAATACGGCCTTATACACCTATGCCATTTCGCTGGGTTTTTTATTGGTGGCACTCTTTAATCCCATTTTATCTGGTATTGCAGATGCCCGCCAAAGCAAGAAGAAATTCATGAAGTTTTTCTGCTATTTGGGTTCGCTTTCTTGCATGATGATGTATTTTTTTACCCCAGAAACTTTGCCATTAGGCATTACTTTTTTTGTATTGGCCTTGTTTGGTTTTGGTGGGAGTTTGGTTTTTTACAATGCCTTTTTGCCAGAAATTGCCTCAGAAGACCAGTTCGATAAATTAAGTGCCCGCGGCTTTAGCATGGGCTATATTGGCAGTGTATTGTTGTTGCTTATCGACCTATTAATTATTCTAAAAGTAGATTGGTTTTTTCCAATCATGGATAAAGCCAATGAATTTATGTCGCTCGATGCCGCCCTTAACATTGAGCAAGCCTTAGAGAAATCTAAAACCTATTATACCTCTATTGCCAGTAGGCTAGCCTTTGTAAGTGTAGGCATCTGGTGGGCAGGTTTTGCGCAGATTACTTTTAGAAATTTGCCAGAGAAAGAAAAGCCAAAAGTGGCTGGAGAAAACGTGCTAAAAAAGGGCTTTCAAGAAATTAGAAAAGTATTTAAAGAACTGTCTGAACCAAGGAATAAAGTAATTAAAACCTATTTGTTGGGATTTTTCTTTAGCGCCATGGGCGTTCAAACTGTTATGTATGTGGCCAGTTTATTTGGTAAGCAAGAATTGCATATGGAGCTTGGGAAGCTGATTGCTACGGTGCTTATTATACAGCTCATCGCAATCTTGGGCGCTTGGGGATTCTCGCGCATCTCTGGTTTAATAGGCAATATTTACTCCTTACTCATCATGTTGGTTATTTGGATAGGCATCACTACTGCAGCCTATTTGGTTCAGACCGAAATACAATTTTACTTCTTAGCCGCAGTGGTGGGTACTGTAATGGGAGGCATACAATCTATGTCGAGAAGCACCTTTGCCAAATTAATACCAGACAACACTACCGACCTTGCTTCCTACTTTAGTTTTTATGATATTTGCGAGAAGGGAGCCACGGTTTTGGGCACATTTGTGTTTGGCTTAATTAATAATTATACAGGAAATATGCGAACTTCTGTGCTTGCATTGATCATATTTTTTATATTAGCGTTGTTTTATATATCACGCATTGAGAATTTTAAGGAGAAGCATCCATAATGAAGGTTGAGTTATTTATTCCTTGTTTTGTTGACCAATTTAGTCCGGAAACTGGCTTTAATATGGTTAAAGTATTGGAGAAATATGGGTGTAAGGTGCATTATAACCCAGAGCAAACTTGCTGTGGGCAGCCTGCGTTTAATGCTGGTCATTGGGAGGATGCAAGGGAAGTAGGGGAGAAGTTGCTCAATGAAATTTCAACCGATAAAATATTGGTTTGCGGAGCCTCTTCTTGTACTTCTATGATTAGAAATTCGTACGATTTATTGTTTCAAAATTCAAGCTACCATAATAAGTATAGGCAATTGCAGAAAAAGAATTTTGAGCTGAGTGAATTTTTGGTAGATGTGCTAAAAATTGAAACACTTGATGCCAAATTAAATGCAAAAGTTGCCTATTTAGATTCTTGTCAGGCTCTCAATCATTGCAAAATCAAAGAGCAACCACGACGCTTGTTGCAAATGGTGGAAGGACTTGAGTTGGTTGAAATTGCTTGTGCAGACGAGTGTTGCGGATTTGGAGGGACATTTTCGGTTAATTTTGAACCGATAAGTTTGCAGATGGCAGAGCAAAAAGTAACGAATATTTTGAACGCAGGTGCAGAAGTGATAGTATCTACAGACTATGCTTGTTTGATGCATTTAGATGCCTACATAAAGAAGAACAATATTCCTTTGCGTATGATGCATTTGGCAGATGTTTTGGCAAGTGGATGGTAATATTTACTTGATTTTTTAGCGATAATTTACGTTTACAATGGTTTATTCTCAAGATAGATTAAGGGCATTTACCCAAAGTGTTTTTACAACATGCGGCATGCCTTTAGAAGATGCAATTTTGGCGGCAGATGTGCTGCTGAGTGCAGATTTGCGCGGCATAGATTCTCATGGCGTTGCACGCTTAAGTGGTTATGTGAGGTTGCAAGAAGCGGGTAGAGCCAATATGCACGCCATGCACAAAGTGATACATGAAACACCTTCTACTGCTACCATTGATGCTGACCAAGGTTTGGGTTTGGTGGTGGCGCCAAAGGCCATGGATATTGCCATTGAGAAGGCTAAAAATGTTGGCACAGGTTGGGTTGCCATACAAAATTCTAACCATTTTGGTATAGCTGGGTACCACGCCATGAAAGCCCTACCTCACAATATGATTGGCATCAGCATGACTAATGCGAGTCCGCTTGTTGCACCTACATTTTCCAAAGAACGCATGCTCGGAACCAACCCAATTTGCATTGCATTTCCTTCGGGTAAGCAAGTGCCATTTGTGGTGGATATGGCCACTTCCAATGCCGCAAATGGTAAGCTAGAAATTGCTCAACGTTCTAATAAAGACATTCCTTTGGGGTGGGTTCAGACCAAAGAAGGGGGAGATAGCGAAAACGCAAATGAACTCAAAAGTGGAGGCGCATTATTGCCATTGGGCGGACATAAGGGATATGGCTTAGGTGCTGCAGTAGATATTTTAAGTGCGGTATTATCTGGGGCCAATTATGGTCCGTGGGTGCCTCCGTTTGTGGCTTTTCTAAATCCGCTAGAGAACTTGCCAGGCAACGGAATTGGGCATTTTTTAGGGGCAATGCGCATAGATGCTTTTAGACCCGCAGATGATTTTAAAACGCATATGGATTTGTGGATTCAGCGCTTTAAAGATGCACAAAGAATAGACCCTCAGCAAGAGGTCCTAATTCCGGGTGAGCCAGAGCACCGCATGCAACAAATTAGGGAGAAAGAGGGCATTCCTTTAAATAATCAAGTTGAAGCCGATCTGCAAGAATTGGCCGCCAAATTAGGCTTAAGTCTATAGTTTTTTTCGGTCTGAACCGAAGCGTTTTTTTTAATATTTGTTGCTTGAATGGAAAGCAGTTTTCTACATTTTCAACTAAGTGTTGTAACTATATTCCTGAATTCTTTGTGCTACAAAAGTGTCTATTTTGTGAAAGAAATATTGGTTCAGCCCGAATATTTTTGGCGCCAAAAGGACTTGAATTAAATGCTTGTGAGTAGCGAAAAAAAAATTACAACCAACTCTTCCTTTTAAACCATTGAAAGATAAGAAAAGTTACAGCCGCCATAAATATTAGAACCCCTGGATACCCCCATTTGGAGGTCAGTTCGGGCATGAATTGAAAGTTCATGCCATATACACCAACAATAAAAGTTAAAGGTAAAAAGAAAGCAGAAAATACCGTTAAAATTCGCATTACATCATTGGTTTTTTGAGATGCCAACGAGATGTATAAATTGAGTAATTGGGTAATGTTTTCTTGCAAATCATCCGTATCTGTTTCTAACCTCAAATAGAAGTCGCGCATGTCTTCATAAAACGGATTTCGTTTATGCGAAACATGCATGGTTTCTATCACCATTTTAGAAATATTATTTAACTTTTTAAAAACCGACGTTCTGCGTTTAATGATGTATAAATGCTTTAATAGATCTGGTATTTTTTTCTTGAGAAAAATTTTGTTTTCATACAAATCAATGTCCTTTTCCATCCTTTCAATAGGAGGCTCAAAAGTCTCTAACGCATTTTTTACCAACTTGCAAGCAAGGTCAAATGGATGTTTAACCGTATTGTCAGAAGCATATTTTTCTGCCACCTTATTAATAAATTCTGTTTCGCTTCTGTGAACAGATAGCAAAAAATCATCATTGTAAAAAATGGCAACTTTTCGTGTGAGTTTTTGTATGGTATCGCTATTAACATCGCAGTTTACATCGTAAAATCTAGCGATAATAAAATGATAATTTTCGAAAGTTTCGAACTTTGGTAAGTGCTCAGCTTGCATGCAATCTATTACCGCATCTGTTGGTAAATCATGCTCTTTGGCCAATATCTCCAACAAATTATTATTGGGATTGTATACATCTTTCCACTCAAATGGAAAGCCAGTTTTGATGAAATTGGATTGCATTCCGAAAAACGTTATTTTTGGGAAATTTACTTGTTTTTCTACACACATGCTATTAACAGAAAAAATAATTAACCGCAACAAACTATTATCTGCCATTTTATTATGCGCATATATCCTGTTGGGTCAATCCTTGGTTCAGGCACAAACCTACCAATCCAAAAAAGCTGGGGTATGCTTTAGGTTTGATGATTACCAAAAACCAGAGAACCTAGAAAAGATGCGATTGTTGTTTAACAAGCATGGCGTAAAGCTTACCTACTCGCTCAATACGGGCTTAGGTGAGATTTTTGGAGATACCGCATTTTGGAATGTGGTAAAAAGAATGGAACAAGATGGACATGAATTGGCCGATCAATCGCCCACAGACGTATCGCATTTTTTTGAACCTAAAACCACTGCCGAAGCCCAAAATTACGCAGGCAGACCTGGCGTAGATCATGTGAATGCAACCTATAATAGGGTATGCCTTAAGTACCAAGTTTTATCTACTGTTGGTGCAGGAGATGAAGGCAATGTAGACATACTTGGCGATCGTATTATTAGTAAATCACCAGGAGAATTTGCTTGGGTAAAGCTCATCAATATTCGTTATACCTCACATTTCTATCTTCCGGTAAATGGCAAATTGGTAACCCTAGCAGACATTAGAAATGCCAATCCAAACGATGCAGATACAGTGTACGTAAAGTCGTTTTGGAAAGAAGATATAGACCTTGGTTCTTATACCAATGTAAACTTTAGAAAACTAACTCCTTTTGATCTATCCATTGAAAAAGAAGGATTGCAAACTATGATGGGTTACTCTTTAAAAGTATTTGCAAAATATGGACTTAAAAACCCTGTAACCTTTATACATCCTGGTGGTTCGCACCCTTATGTGAATAGGCAAATATTAAAAGAAGCACTAGAACCTATGGGCATTAAAGGAGGCGCTTCTTATCCATACCAAAAATTTGGTATCACTTATTTTAATCCATACGGTCTGAACCAATACTCTTTACAGGGAGGTGATATTACGCCAGAGGTTAATTCTGTGCTCGATTGCAAAAAACATATCGCAGAATACTATGCCAAGAACACCGTAATTGTTTCCATTAATCACTTTACCTCATTGGGCGCCACCTATACATTTGACCAAATGTTGGCTAACCTAGAGCAACTCATTGTTTGGTGCAAAACCAATGGCATTCCTATTCAAACTTATGCCGCTTGGAATAAGTATTTCTCAGAAGATTATACAGACCAAACAGATGATATTTTTCCTCCATTGCAAAATGATTTTGATAAAGATGGAAAAACAGACGGACTCCTTATTAATAACGCAAATATTGTAGATACCATCAATGGATTGCCTTACAATAAAAATGTTTGTTATACGGTTTCAACAAACACCTTTATTTTTAATTTTACCCGCGTGTATGGCTTAAGTAGAGGCAAAAATACCCTATCAATTTCTACCAAAGGTGGCAAAGACCAATACGATTATTTTAGCATGGTATTAGATATGCCTGAAATAAATTTTAGTAAGACCTACACCGTTTATACCAATACCCCAAATTACACAGAAAGAAACTTTGATTTTGATGTGCCAGAAGGTGTTACTTACTTTAATTTGACCTTAAATTACAATACCCAAAACAACGCCAAAGTTTATGCGAGTGGTATTAAAGTACGTTCGGCAAAAAAACCATCTTTTAGAACATTGGTCATTAACCGCGAGGCCCACCAAGCTTTTAGCGCCACAGATATGTCTAACTATGCGGCATGCAATGGCTTTAATCAGAGTCAGCTCGTATTTAGTATAGTTGCTCAACCTAAAAATTTAACAGCCCAAATTACTGGAAATAAAAATCTGCACTTGGTTCCAAAAAACAACCGTTTTTGGATTGGACAAGATTCTGTGCGCATCAGGGTAATGGCGCCAGATAATACCTCAGATACCTGTTGGTTCAAGATATTTTCTTTTGCCGCAAAATCTTGCAGAGAGCAAATTGTTGACATTAGCGTTAACGTAGACTCAGCCAACGATGCTTCCTACGCTTGGGGTGCTAGTCCGGCCGACCCAAGTCTGGTGAACGCCAATTCCCCTATTGTGAGCGTTAAGCCAACAATAAAAACTACTTATGGCAATACCATCACCTTTAAAAGTTCAGCTAAACGCACAGATTCTGTTGCCATAAATGTATTGAACACACGCTTGTTTTATGGTCCCTACGATGAAAAGTATTTTGGTACTTCCAGCACCATTACAAGCTTATTGAATTACCCCGACCAATACAAAGTGTATATTAAAGAACAGCCTAAAGGCGGCGGAATTGCAAGCGTAAATGGCAAACAAGTAAGCATTACCAAGCCTACGGGATTTTCTGGTATTTTAGAAGCAGAATTTTTTGTAACAACAGCTACTTGCGATGTTATTGTGCATACCATAGCAGCTTCCACCTTCAAAACTGCATTATCAGAATTCGGTTCGAACCAAACAATTGTTTGCTACCCAAATCCTTTCAATGATAAACTCAACATAGAAGGGTTGCAACCTGGTAAAACAATGTTTGAGCTGTATAATCTGGGCGGACAACTCATGCATACGAGCGAAACCCGTGTGGCGATCACTTCCGCAGAAATCGATTTAGTTGCCTTGCCCTCAGGATTTTATCTCATAAAGATTTTAAATGGCGAACAGTCAATTGTAAAAAAAATCCTTAAAAATTAGTTAATTACACTTTAGGTTAAAACAATTAGTACAACACTTCGTTTATTTGTACTGAGTGAGTTAATTTTCATAATTAAGTTGTTTTAAGCAACTTGGAAGGGCGCCTTGAGTAAGCGCCCTTTTTTTATGCCTTTTGCTAAAGATTAAGCGCTGTTAAGCTTTACCTCCATATATTACAATGTATTTATGAGGTTTTTTATGTGGTATTTTGGTTCTTTTATTGCTTGTTTTGTGCATTTAAATGCCGTGAGAGACTCATCATTCTTTGTATTTATTGGAAAAAAGATTTATCTTGTGTTTGCAAAATAAATAATGCCTTATTTACAATGCATTTATTGGGAGATTATTAGCAAAAAACAATTTTAGTGAAATTGAAAATGAATAGCACTCATTTAAAAACAGATGTAATTAATATAATAAACAATTTGAAGGACGTTCATATTGTTGAAGAAATCAAGATGCTTTTGGATTTTGAATTAGAGGAAAAGTTGTTTCATTTAAGTTCAGAGCAGATGGACCGAATTGAAAAAGGTAGGAACGAGTACTTAAACTCTCAAACCTTAACTGAGGAGGAGGCCAATTCGGAGATAGATTTATGGCTAAAAGAAAAGTAATTTGGACTATAGGTGCCAATAGAGAAAGGAAAGAAATCTTAACTTATTGGATTGAAAGAACTAAGTCAAAAAGGTATAGTTTTAAATTAAATATCTTAATCAATAAAGCAATTGAACTTGCTTCAGAATTTCCTGAATCAGGAAGAAAGACAAATACAAATAATACTAGAGTAAAAATTGTTAAGGACTATCTAATCTTTTATGATTTCACCCAATTTGAAATAATTATTTTATCAATCTGGGATGCCAATCGAAATGATAAAGAAAGTGCCTTTAACTATACTTAGCTTAATTGATTAATTAGGCACAGAATTTTTTATTAATCCATTTTGTAAAACAAAAAAGCCCCTCCGCAAGGAGAGGCTTTGGAGGTACCGAACAGATTCGAACTGTTGTAGAAGCTTTTGCAGAGCTTTGCCTAGCCACTCGGCCACGGTACCTTTAGTGGTGCAAGTATAGCTCTTAAAAATAAATTATACCAAAAAAAAATATTTAATGTTAGCTTTGCACTTCAAAAAAAACTGAGCATCAGAGGAATTAATAAAAAACAATTTTAAATTATGAAAAAAATACTTCTATTGGCAAGTGTTGCCGCCATCTTTACCGCCTGTGGAGGCGATGCTTCTAAACAAGCTCCTGTTGCAGATTCTTTACAAACAGCACCTGCTGCACAAAGCAATGAAGCCACCGCTGAATTCTACGGCGAAAAAATTACTGCAGACAGCGCTTTGGCCTTGTCTGAGCTTTCTACATTAATGGGCGATAAAAAAGAGCTTAATGTAAAGCTTACAGGCGAAATTGAAGCTGTTTGCCAGAAAAAAGGTTGCTGGATGGAAATCAAAAATCCTAATGGCGAAGCAATGCGTGTTACCTTTAAAGATTATGGCTTTTTTATGCCTAAGGATGCATCTGGTAGAACTGCTATTATTCAAGGTGTTGCCAAGGTTGAAGAAACCAGTATCGCAGATTTAAAAGAATATGCAAAAGATGCAGGTAGCTCTCAAAAGGAGATTGATGCCATTAAAGAAACCAAAAAAGAATTGGTTTTCGAAGCCAATGGTGTAATCCTAAAATAATTTGAATGAGAAACCTAATTATTGTTTTCTCCCTTTTTGTTTTCATACTTAGTTCTTGCAATCAGGATGCTGCAAAGCAAGAAAAAGCAAAACAAGATTCTATCGAGCTGGCTGCAAAAAACAAGCAACTAGCAGATTCTCTTGAGTCGTGTACTCAAACTATTATGGATCCTAATAATCCTAAACCTATGGCAATTATGATGCGCATGATGGCTGCAAATGCAGATAGCATGAGGTCTCAGTTACTCAGAGGTGAAAGACTAGATTCTAACCAATATCCCTTTATCAAATTTTATTTGGTGGAACCTACAGATCCTAAGGTTTTAGAACCTAATTTCTTTGAGAAAGCACGTTTACATCAGGTTGCTTACAAGGAATTGTTTAGACATCCTAATGAACAAAAGAAGTATTATAACTTGATGATACAATCTTGCGTGAATTGCCACCTCAATTATTGCAGCGGCCCATTAAAAAGGATAAATAAGTTTCCAATTCCATAGGCGTATTTGCCGCAAGATCCCGAGGACAGGTCTCGCCTGTCCCTACAACACCCAATCACCCGGGTGAATAAAAAAAGAGGATGCTTCCTTCAGAAGCATCCTCTTTTTTTATAATCTTTTAATTGCCATGCCCCGGGCCTTCCTCCGCCCGTACGGACAGGTCGCGACCTGTCCTATATGATTTTGCCGCAAAAATGCATATCCTAATTCCCCCGCTGCAAAAATGCATATCCTAATTCCCCCGCTGCAAAAATCCACACCCAAATCCCCTCATAACCCCAACACCCGCCAAATTACGCGCGGTACAATACACTTTTAATAGCCTGAGTAGTACGCTCAACATTTGGCATAAATTCTTGCACAAAAGTTGGGGCATAACCCAATGGCGTATCCTGGGTGCAAATTCTTTGAATAGGTGCATCTAAATAATCAAAGGCACGCTTTTGCACCATATAAGTAATCTCGGTAGAAATAGATGCCAAAGGCCAAGCTTCCTCTACAATTACCAAGCGGTTGGTTTTCTTCACACTTTCTACTACTGTATCATAATCAATAGGACGCACGGTCATTAAATCAATAACCTCGCAGCTAATTCCTTCCTTTTGCAATTCTTCTGCAGTTGCCAAAGCAACTTTCAAAATTTTGCCAAAAGAAACGATGGTCACATCAGTACCTTCTCTTTTCACCACAGCCTTGCCAATAGGAATCAAATATTCCTCCTCAGGCACCTCTCCTTTATCGCCATACATTTGCTCACTCTCCATAAAAATAACTGGGTCGTTATCTCTAATGGCAGATTTCAATAATCCTTTGGCATCGTATGGATTTGCAGGTACCACCACTTTTAATCCCGGACAGTTGGCAAACCAATTCTCGAAAGCTTGTGAGTGCTGCGCTCCTAATTGTCCGGCACTACCTGTAGGACCACGAAACACCATAGGGATGTTAAATTGACCACCACTCATTTGATACATTTTGGCAGCAGCGTTAATTACTTGATCTATGGCCACCAACGAAAAGTTGAAAGTCATAAATTCAATAATTGGTCGCAAACCATTCATGGCAGCACCTACGCCAATGCCCGCAAAACCAAGCTCAGCAATGGGAGTGTCAATGATACGCTTGGCACCAAATTCATCCAACATGCCTTGGCTAACTTTATATGCACCATTGTATTCGGCCACTTCCTCACCCATTAAAAAAACATTCGGGTCGCGACGCATTTCCTCGGTCATAGCCTCACGCAAGGCTTCTCTGTATTGTATTACTCTCATGGATTAATATTAATCGAACCGCAAAAATAAGAAGCTTTGGCTGATATCAAAGTAAGTGAGGAATTTTGCGCAAGATTTGACGCTCAAAACTACATTTAAGGTGCTTCATAATTTTTATTTTTCGGTCTGAACCGATAAGCTATCAGCGAGAATTTAACTTAAAATTTAGGAACTAGGCCTTATATTTACCATACGCTTAGCTGTAATAACTTCACATATCCATGACCCGATTATTTATTTTTGCACTGTTTTTTTGCCCATATTTAAGTTATGCCAGCCATCTTTTGGGTGGCATGATGGATTTGCAATGGCAGGGCGGAAAGTCCTATAAATTATCGGTTAAAGTAATTTGGGATTGTACTTCCAATTTCTCTGCATCATTGGATTCTACCATTGTGGTTGGAATGTTCCAAAAAGGCACAAATACCTTGGTTAATTCTATTCCTATGAGCTATGAAAAGTTTAAGGAAGATACCCTAAAAATACCTGAGAACTGCAAAGAGACCTATCGCATTTGCACGGTAATTGGCACCTATTCTAAATTGATTGAGTTAGACTCGCTTACCTTAAATCATCCAAATGGTTACTATTTTAATTGGCAAAGGTGTTGCAAAGGTAGTTCGGTCATAAACATACTTAATTCGGCTGATATGGGACTTTGCTTGTATCTGGAAGTGCCACGTTTTGGACAAATAATAAACAGCAGCCCAGTTATCCAAAAAGCACCTTCTTTATTGCTTCAAAGTGGCTTTGCGTACAGTTACAATTTTGGTTTTGTTGACCAAGATGGCGACAGTTTAAAATATAAGCTAGTTCTTCCTTTAAATGGTTTTCTGGATAGGAATAATCCTCTTTCTAATGTCCCTAAACCCGCACCCTATCCCAATGTTGTTCTTGCAAATGGATATTCCATCAATAACTTAATAGGAGGGAAGCAAGCCTTACGTATCGATTCAAATTTAGGTACCCTTACTGGTATTCCAGATAAACCTGGTAGTTATTTAATTGGGGTATTGGTAGAGGAAATTAGAAATGGACAAAAAATAGGTGAGGTGAGATTGGAAGTTGAAATTAATGTTGTTTCTGATTACAAACCAGCACCCAAAATAATTTTAACAAGCTCAGATTATACAGAAATAATTGGGAATAATTTGGAGGTGCATACAACAGATTCTTTTTATTTTAAAATAGCGGCTAGTACCCCTTACGATTCAATTTATCTGCAAATTATGCTTGCAGATTCTATCCTTAAGCCCTATGCAACTAAACCAATATTCACTCCTTTTTCTGGCAGAAATTTGCTAAGTGAAACCAACTTTGCATGGAAAACCTATTGTCATATGGAGGACTCTGGACAATTTATTCCAATTACCATTAAGGCTTACGACAATGATTGTCTTTTTCCAAATGTTACCATTAGACCGCTGTTGTTAAAAATAACCAGTACTCCTCGTATTAAAGGTCCAACCGAAGTATGCTTAGGTGCGCAAGGGATTGAGTTCTCCTTGCCTCAAAACCTAAAAGGAAATACTTTTCTATGGACATTGCCTGCAAAATTGAAAGGTATTGGTTCAGGCCATTCCCTTTTGGTTGATTTTGAGTACTCAATTTTCAATGCCACCATCAGCGTATCCGGAACGAATGCTTGTGGAAACATTTTTTCTACAACGCATTCTGTAAATACAGGCAATTTATCAAATGCAGCTACCATAACACTTTCTGGACATAGCCTTCATTCGAGCATTTTATATGGAAACCAATGGTTCAGGAACGACACTGCTATAATTGGGGCAACTGATAGTTATATTGAATTAAAAAGCAATGGTACCTATTATACCATAATCAATTGGCTTGGTTGTAAATCTAAACCCTCTAACTCTTTTGTGGCAGACTTTTTTAGTGCAACTCATGAAATACCAAAAGCATTGCCGCAAGTAAAACCCAATCCATTTTCTGAGAATATTGAAATACAAAACACTGATTGGCCATTGAATGCTGAAGTGTTTCTCATAAATGCTTTTGGACAAATTCTTGTTCAAGATTCACTGCACACATCATCGAGCATTTCAACTAAGGATTTAGCACCAGGTTTATACATCTTTATCCTAAAATTTGGAGATCAGATTTATACAAAAAAGATGCTAAAGCAGTAGACTTTAGCTTCGTTTTTATAATAACTTAGCTGATTTGGATCCAATTTCAGGGCATTCCAATGTTAAATTTTAGTCAATGTTACCAAATCATTAACTTTATATCAAAAAATTGCTATATTTGATAGGTGCTTAATAGACAGACATATAAAATTCAAAATGCAATAAGAAATATTTTCTTTGTTTCCTTGGTATTTTTATATGCTTCAAGGGCTATAGCGGCAGAACAACAGCAAAAATTACAGGTAGATTTGTATGGCCATTTGCTTCAATTGGAATATGATGCGCCCAAATTTCAAATTCAATACCCAATTGGTTCAGACCAAATAGAAAAACAATTAAAGCTAGTAAAGCAATCAAAGCTAAGTAGTTTGATTGGCCAAATGGATGAGTATTCTGATGAATTTGGCATGGATGATATGGCATATATGCTGTTTTCAAGAAAGCTTTCGAATGCAATTTATGCCGATCCAAACGTAGCCAAGATTTTTCAATATCAGTTGTTAAAAGAAAAAGGCTATAATGTTTTGCTTACCCAAAATGCCGAAATGGTGGCTGTGTATGGCTTCTTAGATTTTAATATTTTAAATGGAACAGAGATTATTTACGATGGATTGGAATATACCGACTTGTCGTTTGAGTATAATTTGGAGCCTTGTGAGCAGCAGCTTTTTGAAAGAAATGAATTGGGGAGGGCAATTGCTATAAATGAAAATAGGCCACCTTTTTTTAAGGCCTCAAAAGGCACTTATGATTTGCATGCAGAATTTGAAGGAATGGTTTATTTTTTTAAAGGTTCCCTCAACCAAAGTTTAGCAGATTATTACCACGATTTGCCAGATATTGAGTTCGGACAAATTTACCTAAATTACCAATTATCGAGCACCGCTTACGAGCATTTGGTGGGCGATTTAAAGCGCGCCATTTCTGGTATGTACGCCAATAAGCAAATTGATTTTTTGTTAGATTTTACTCAAACAGCTTTCCCTTATAAGTTAGATAAAAATGCCATTGGTAAAGAAAAGTTTGCATTTCCAGAAGAAGTATTGGCTAACAAATATGGCGATTGCGAAGATAAATCTGTTCTCTTTGCTTACTTGGTAAAAGAAGTTTTGCAATTGCCTTCTGTGGCAATGGTTTATGTTTCGCAAAATCACTTAAATGTGGCTGTGGCAGTAAATCACCCTTCGTTTAACTTTGTATACAAGAATCAAAAATACCTTATCTGCGAGCCTTCTGGCAATGGTTTTGAACCCGGAGATAATGTGTACGACCTCAAGAAAGCACTTATCGTTAAGTGGTAAAACCTGCTTAGGTATTCTTTTTCCTTAATCGTTAATTGTTAGCCATTACTCAGGTAAGCCTAGCCTTTTTGTTGTAATGATAGCACAGCTTAGTTTGGCCTATTGGTTATTTATAACTTAGTCATCCTTGCCCTTTTAGTTGTTACAATAGTATAACCTTGTTTAGCAATATTTGTTAATATTTACCTAGGTATACCTTGCTCTTATAGTTATAACTATAGCCTAACATTGTTTGGCCTTATTTGTTAATAGTTACATAGGTATATCTTGCCCTTTTAGTTGTAATTGTAACACAGATTAGTTAGGCTTTATTTGTTATTTGTAGCATAGTCATGCTTGCCCTTTTAGTTGTTACTTTAGCATAACCTTGTTTAGCATTATTTGTTAATAGTTACCTAGGTATACATTGCTCTTATAGTTATAACTATTGCCTAACATTGTTTGGCCTTATTGGGTATTTATTGTTTTGGTCCGCGAGGTTGCAAAGGCCTTATTTCCAAATTAACCGTATGGAAATTATCTGGCATCTCCAAGGCCTGAACCATCATGAGAGCCACATCTTCTGGCATCAGCATATAATCGTGCGGCTGTATTCCCGGACTGTTTCTAAAGAAATCTGTTTTGGTGGAACCAGGGTAAACGCAGGTAACCTTAATTCTAAAGTCACGTAACTCTTTGTATAAAGATTCGCTTAAGCCTTTTACAGCCCATTTGGTGGCACAATAGGCACTCACCTGCGCCATTCCCTCCAATGCAGCCGTTGATGCGATATTAATGATATGTCCGTATTGCGATTTTTTCATTTGTGGCAAAGCAGCCTTTAAGCAATAAAACATGCCATGAATATTGGTATTAAACATCTCGTGCCACTGTTCCTCGGGCATATTTTCTAAGTAGCCAAAGTAGCCCAATCCAGCATTGTTTATTAATATATGAATCTCTTCAACTGCATTGTATATCTCGTTAAAGGCGGTCTGAACCGAATCGCTGTTTTGAACATCACACACCATAAAATGGAAGTTGGGGTGGCTTATTTCGGTTGGACAGTTTCTTCCAAGGCCATAAACAATTGCACCTTTTTCTACCAATTGTTTGCAGAGCGCCAAACCAATTCCTTTACTAACACCAGTAACAACCGCTATTTTATTAATTAAATTCATTTCTATATTTATTGTCCGTAAATTTAGGGGATAAAGTTGTAAACCCGCGAAATCAATCTTGTTTCCAAAATAAATCTCCAAAATCCGCGTGAAATTAATAGTAAACCTTTGTGCCCATTGTGGTAAAAAAAATATTAGCCACAGATGCACAGATTAATCTTTTTTAAACTTCCCCCACAACGCATATCTGCGAAATCTCGAATAATCTAAAAAATCTGCGTGATGGTTTTAAAAGCGGTCAACGCATTTTAGGCTTTTAAACAACGACTAACGACTCTGCCTTCGCTAAAGCTTCGGCAGACAAAGCAACACCCAATACCCAACGACCAACGACCAACGACCAACGACCCAACCTACGCTAAAGCTTCGGCTGGCAAAGCAACGACTCAATTATTCCTTCACAAACTTACCCGCATACCTGCCATTAATGCGTATAATATAAGTACCCAAAGCCAAGCCAGAAATATCAAATTTATTTACCGTTTGAGCCTCCAATTCTCCCCCCAAAGCATATATGCCCTCCATATTAATTACATCCAACAACATGCCCGGTTCAGCCACCTCATCACTTACCTCAATGCATAGCAGCTTTTCATGTGTGTTTTGATAGATTTTGAAGTTCTTTTTTAAATACTCTTTTATAGAACTGGGGTTAATAGGTGGAAGGGTAAACCTATATAAACCTGCTGTTCCAAGTACGCTGTTTTCCTGCGTATACCAAAGTGTTTGGGCATTCTCAAAGTAGATACCCTCCTTTTGAGTTAAGCTTGGAAACGACAAAGTATTTGAAATACCCTTAAAGAAATATCTGCCATTAAAATTTCCAAATAACCAGCATTTATCATAGCCCAATAAAATCATTTTATTGCCATTTGGGTACACTGCTGATCCTGTAATTGAATAGTTTAAATATCCACCACTTCCCGTATAAAAACTATCTACAAGCTTGGCCACAAATGTGCCACTTCTTGCAGGTAATTGATAGCATTTGGTATAGCCATTATAAGGGTTGGTTCTGTTTTTGGTAAAGAGGTACAAAGAATCATTGAACCAAAAGAAAGCTTCCATGTCATAATTCTGCAAAGCAACAGCAGGAGGGAAGGCCTTTTGATCTGGGTAGGTAAAATTGGTAATACCCGCCACCGTGCTATCCTTTGTAAAAGTGTTTGGACTAGCTACCGTATAAATCCTCAAGTCCTTTCTATCATTGTTGTTGTTACCAAAATCGCCAATGTATAAATTCCCCTTGCTATCCATGGTAAGGTCCTCCCAATCTACATTGGTGGCATTGCTAACCTTTATTCTGCGCTGAACCAATCCGCTGCTATCAAATACATATAACTTAGGCTCATTTCCACTATCTGTATGGGTTACAAACTTATTGGGCGCAATTTTCACTAAGCCTGAGGTTTCATGGAGCTCGGTTGGAAAATCGCAAACCTTAACAGGAACAATATTCTGTGTGTAAGTTTTGCCTGTGAATGCGAGTAAAAATAGCACTAAACAAAATGGATGTTTCAAACGCAGAACTATCTCTTTAAAATGTGGCATTATGAAAGCCAGTTTATGATTAAAATTGTGATTCATCTTAACTCAAATATATTGAAATATATAAAAAGAACCTGAGATTAACCAATCCAAAACTGCTAATTGAAAAGGGAGACAAAAAAAATGTGGCATAAGATATTTCCTATGCCACATTTGCTATTATTAATAGCCAAATATTTCTTCGAGTGTGAGAACTTGTACCTTCCCTAATTTCTCTAAATCAACCATTTTAACCTTGTCCTTTGATGCCATAATGCAATAGGTATAAGGCTTATTGTTGTAATTGTTTTTTTGAAAAACAACCAAATGGTCGTAAGTTAAAGATGGAAGACTTTCGTACACGCTTTGGTTTACATCATAATCTATTCCTAGTTTTTGAGCAGCAGAGTATGCAAAGATGATATTGGCATCATTGGTTCTATCTGTTTCAATGGCATTCATGATAGATGACTTTGCCGAGTTAAAACCATTCTCAGATTTAGGCATTTCGTTTAACAATTCATTCATGGCAGGAATAGCATCGTTGAATTTATCTGCCTGAGTGCCCACATAAGCTATAATATAATACGGGTCTTTTTGTTTGGCTGGAGTATTGTATCTCGCATAAGTAGAATAAGCCAAGGCTTTAGATTCGCGTATGGTTTGGAAAACGATAGACGACATTCCGCCTCCGAAGTATTCGTTAAACAAAGTTACAATAGGTGTTTTGGTGGCATCATAACCTGTGGCATTTTTGTTAATCCACATTATTTCTGCTTGAACCATGTTATAATCAACAAAATATACTTTGTTTTCATTGGTTTCATTTCTAGCAAATTCAAGCGCAGGCATCATAGCTAATGGCGTTTTAGCCATTTTATGCTCCTTGTTTAATGTATTGGTTAATTGAGGCAAAGTAAGCGGACCAAAGTACCAGATTTTATGTTGGTAGGCGGTTAGTTTTTTCAAATAGCCAATCAATTCTTCTGCTTTTAAATTTTTTAATTCGCTTGCGCTTAATTCATGCTTAAACGGATTTTTTGAACCATACATAGCATAGCTTTGTAACGCTGCTCTAAAGATTAGGCCTTTATTTTTCTTAGCATCTTCCCTCGATTTTAGTGTCCTTTCAATAAGCATGTTTAAGGCAGCTTGATCGGGTTTAACATTAGCTAATAAATGTTCAAACAATTTTACTGCTGGAACAAAATTTTGGTTCAGACCTTTAAGAGAAACATAAACTTGATCATTACCTACATTCACAGAAAAATCGCAAGCCAACTTAAAGAATTCTTGAGAGATTTGCTCTGAGGTGTATTTGTCGGTACCCAAGTAAGGAAGCAAGTTTACAGCCATTGGCAATTTTAAATCGTTGAATTTGCCCATGTCTAATACATAGTATAACTCAAACAATTCATTGTCGGTATTTTGCACATAATGAATAGGAGCAAAGCCTGTTTTGCCAAAAGTAATATCCTTTTTAAAGTCGATAAACTTAGGTGTAATTTTTTGCGAAGGAGTTTCCAAAATAGTCTTTACAAAAGGAGAAACATCATTGCGGTTAACATCTACAGGAGTTATCTCTGGTTTTTCAATTTTTTCAATGGTTTTATCTTCGCCTACACGTTTGTAAACAATTACATAATTATTGGCAAAATATTGTTTGGTAAAAGCTACCAGTTCTGCTTTTCCAATCTTTTCCATTTCATCTAAATCTGCTACCACATCTGCCCAAGGACGCTCAGAAGTAAAGGCATCTAACATAGCGCCTGCTCTGCCATCATTGCTTTCTCTTTCTTTAATTTTATATACCTTTAAATTAGCAATAATTGCTTTAAGGGTGTTCTCATCAAAATCTCCAGCTTTTACTTTTTCAATTTGTGCCATTAACAAGTCTTTCACTTGTTCTAAAGTTTGGTCTTTTTTAGGCTTACCCGTTAAGAAGGCAATGCTATAATCTTTGTTAACCCAAACAGAAGAACCTGCGCTTAAAACCGCTTGTTTTTTGGTTAGGTTCAGGTCTATTAAACCCGCTTTTGCGTTAGACAATATCATGTCAACAATCTGAATCATTCTTGCTTCTTTGGTACCCGCACCAGGCATTCTAAAACCTATCATTAAGTTTTCTGCATCCGGACCATAAACATTCACCACGTCTGGGGCACTTTGGGTAGCCTCTGGTTCAAAGGTAAAAGCAGGAACTGGCTTAGGTTGCATATAGCCAAAACCTTTGTCTATCATAGCAATGGTAGCATCTGGGTCAAAATCACCACTTAAAACAATAGCCATATTATTGGGTACATAATAGGTATTGTAATAATTTCTAATTTTTACCAAAGAAGGATTTTTAAGGTGCTCAACAGTACCAATAGTTGTTTGTGTACCATAGGTGTGTTTTTTAAACAAGGCTGTCATCATGGCTTCAAAAACCTTTCTTCCATCATTGTCCATAGAGATATTTTTCTCTTCATACACCGCTTCTAACTCGGTATGAAATAAACGCAAAACAGGGTAGCGAAAACGCTCGGCTTCAATCTCAATCCACTTAGCAATATTGTTTTCTGGAATATCATTTACATACACCGTTTGCTCTAAAGAAGTAAAAGCATTTGTGCCTTGCGCTCCAATTCCTTGCATCAACTTATCGTATTCGTTAGCAATGGCAAATGTACTAGCAACGCCACTTACCGAGTCAATGAGGTGATAGATTTGTTTGCGTTTAGCCTCATCCTTGGTTTTGTTGTATTGCTCATACAAAGCATCAATTTTATCGAGTTGTTCTTTCTCTTTAGCCCAATCTTTGGTGCCATATTTATTTGTACCTTTAAACAACATGTGCTCTAGGTAATGCGCCAATCCGGTATTGTCGGCAGGGTCGTTTTTGCTACCAGCCTTAGTGGCAATATACGTTTGAATGCGAGGCTGTTTTTTATTTACGGCCATCATTACTGTAAGTCCGTTTTGCAAAACATAGGTGCGCACCTTCATTGGGTCGTTACTTACAACGGTGTAAGTATATTTCCCATCAGGTGATTTTTTTGTTTCGTTTACATAATTTTTGTTCTGCGCAAATGCACCTATGCAAGCAACAGTCAATAAAAGTAAGGCAAGAATTCTTTTCATATAAATAATTAAAAGTTTTGCAAGGTAAGAATATTACAGAAAGTTTTCGCTATTTTGCAGTATGACATGTGGATACGTTTGTCCAGTTTGCGAAGGCAGTGGTTACCTAGAGAACGGGGAGCCCTGCGATTTTTGCCAAAAGCCCAAAGAAAGTAAATATCGTTTGGTCCGTAATTTCGCGCTTTATAGTTATCAATTCAAGGGTATATTCCGCAGCACCAAATACCCTAAATAAAATTACACCCTTTTTAGTAAATGCAATTATGCAACAGCCATCCTACTAAAAAAAAGTTCAAACTATTTTTATAAGCGGCAATTTTTTGTGGTTATCAAATGAAATGAAATCGCACCCTTTTTAATAAAGGCAATTGTGCGGTAATTTTAGTAATTATGTAACGTTACTTTTTTTGCCAAACAATGCAACTGTTAAGCCTTAAAAAGTTTCAAGAATCGTTCTTTGCCTTGCATGTCTTTAGCCAGAGAAGTCTTTAATCCCAGCTCTTGCGCCATGTTTAGCAAAGCTTCCCCTTGGTATTCGCTGGTTTCAAAAAATAGCGCAGTGGCATTGTTGTTTTTAATAAATGCCTCACTAATTTTTCTATAGAACAGCAAAGCATCCTCATGTTCTACAAACAAGGCCAGGTGCGGCTCATGTTGCAATACATTAGGGTGCATGGCCTGTTTTTCTGCTTCGGTAATGTAGGGAGGATTGCTTACCCAAACTTGGGCTTTGCATTGTTGCAAATAGCTAGTTCCGGACTGATCCAATACAGATGCAGCAATGTATGTAATTGGCAAATTGAGGTTCTTACTGTTTAATTGAGCTACCGCTATTGCTTCTTGAGAAACATCTAAGGCTTCCACCTGCAGCAAGGGTAATTGCTTTTTGAGGGCTAAGGCAATGCATCCACTGCCTGTACAAATATCTAAAAGCGCAACTGGGTTTGGTTCAGACCGAGCCTTTACATATGCTACTACCATTGCTACCAATTCTTCTGTTTCTGGCCGCGGAATAAGCACATGCGCATTTACCTGCAATACCAAATCCATGAAATAGGCATAGCCCAAAATGTACTGAATAGGCTCTCCGTTTTTGAGTCTTTCCAAAATGCCATTCAACTGAAATTCCTCGGTAAAACTAAGCTCTTTTTCAAAGAAATGGAGATGCGCTTTTTTGATAAGCAGAACATCCTCATATACCCAAAACATTAGCTCGCGCGCCTCTGCCTCAGAGTACAAGGGTTGCAGCTTTTGCACCGCCTCGTTATAATATTCTACTGCTTCCAAATGTGTGTTTTCAAAGAGCTGTAAAGATACTTTTTGCAAGTCAGTTCACAAGCTTTTTTATTGCACCTGTTTCATTGCACGTTAATATTGCAAACAAAATTATAAGTCACAATTTAGGTCGCCATGTGGCAAAAAGCAGACGAAATATTTCTTATAAATTTAGACATTCATTCAGTTGATATTTGCTCAATGTCTTGTATTCATCTGATTTCATATTCTAGTTTGGGGGAAATAAAGCGAATTAAAATTCGTTAGGCTTCGTAATAAAATAATGATACACAAAAAAGACTTTCTTGTAATTGGCATTCTTTCCATTTTAATCTCTATGACAGGTTTTATTTTGGATATAAATGAAAGGGTTCAGAACCTAAAGACAAATTTTTTTGAGATAATAATGATGGCTGTTTTAATTTACGGGGTCATTTTTATTCCTTACTTTACCATTAAACTGCTATCAAATAAATTTGGCAAGCCTAAGTACTAAATACTAACACCTTTCTTGATGTGTTGTTTGATAGCCCTAATAGGCATTAACTAGCAATTTTTGCGCGTTAATTCAATTTTTTTTATTGTACTTAATACATCCTGTAGGAGCTTTTAACCGTTAGGCATGGCGTTGAAAAATTAGGCTTTTATGCCGCAAATTGCTGTTATGTAAGATAGGTGCTGTAAAAATTTTAATAAACTAATACTTACTGCAACATTAGGTTGCATATGAAATGAAGGATAAAATAAATTTATTAGAATTTCGTTGGCGACATGTATGAATGCTGTTTTTGTGAAATTGTAAATCATCTTCTTTATTCATTGTTTTACTGAGTTGCTTCTCCTAAATTGCAGTTGCATAATTGTTCAATTTGCCCTCCTATGAAATCATTTATTTTTAGTTTTTTACTATTGCTCAGCATGCAGTTATTTGCAAATGTGAGGCCACTTATTGGCGGACCAACGCCTGTTGTGGCGCCGCTTACAGAGGAGCAAAAAATAAATCAGTTGATTGCTTATATTGAAAAAACGGATGCCAAATTTATTCGTAATGGCACAGAATACAGTGGTGTAGATGCGGCAAAGCATTTACGTATGAAGCGTGAAAAAGCGGGTAAACGCATAAAAACTGCCAAAGAGTTTATTGATTATTTGGCAAGCAAATCAAGCATGAGCAATGAGCCTTACCAAATGAAATTCAAAAACGGGAGTGTTATAAATGTGCGCGATATTTTATACAATGAATTACGCAAAATGGAGGCCAAGCAAGTAGGTTATCGTCGCGGACTTATTGCAATAAAAGGCCCGGCCTGTTAATCAAAATTATTCTTTCCAAGGCTTCTTCTTTAATACTGTCTGAACCAAAAACGTATTTGCGTTCTTGAATTTTTCCATTTACATAATAACTCATCCAATATTCATTGTTAAGTGCAAATAGGTCTTCTTGTAAGGGCTCTATTTTTGCATACGATAAGGGTTCAATTACATTCAAAAAATGCCTTAGGGCACTCGTTTTCTTTTCTGCTCCATTAATTGTACCGTAGCCTTTGCTGCTAACCAAAACGCCCTCCAAAGTATGCTCTGTGAAATTGATGGCATAAACATTCCAAACCATTTCTTGTTCCTCGTTGGGCTCGCGCACTACTGCCACGCAAACTCCTTCGGTATACTCATCTTTTATGTCTTTTAGCATGTTGCAAATTTAAGTATTTTAGGAGAATTGTGGTGGCATTTGTTGGGCTTTAGTTTTGCTTTGCCGGGTGAAGGATACCCGCAGGGACAGGTCGCGACCTGCCCGTACGGGCCGATAAATTCCCGGGGCAAGGCAATTTGCGGCGTGTGTGGATTCCAATAGCCCGGAAAATCCCGGGCAAAGGAAACCCGTAAGGACAGGTCGCGACCTGTCCTAAATTATGCGTTTAGGCAAATTTCCATCTAGCCACCCCAAAGCCAGCCCTTACGGGCCGATAAATTCCCGGGGCAGGGCAATCTAAGGGCTGTGGAATTTCAATTATTACTGCCGCATTTGGCGGGCGAAATCTGCGTAGCAAGATTTGATGGCCAGCACCAATTCGTAGTCGTTAGAGTTAAGGATAAAGTAATGGGGGATATTGCAATACTTTTTGAACTCAAGTACCTTGTTTTCGGGCAAGCCAGTTGCACGCATGATAAGGTCTATAGTGTATCTATCATCTACCAATTGTTGTTCGTGGTACAATTCTATGAGACGCTGCAATTTATCGTACTGTTGTAGTTTTTTGTTGCTTGATGCAAATAAATCTGTTATTACCGACCCACTGCTGCCGGTAATCCAAGATTGATAGTGGTCGTAATTGTTTAAAATAGGATTTGTTTTAAGCACCTTTGCTGCTACTCTGGCAAGGCTATCTCTCCTTTTTTGGTTATAGTTTACCTCCGCTTCCTTGAGTCGGTAGGTAGTTGGCTTCATTCTCACCCTTATAGGATCTGTATACTGCATGCTCACGTATTTTTTGCAAGGCAGTACAAAATTTTGGTAGCCAATAACAGAAAAAACCAGGGTATCTGTTTCTTTCACCACAATGGTAAATCCCCCATAGCGGTTACTAATATAACGCTCGCCACTAGGTTTTTTAAGAATATTGGCCAAAGGAATGGTATTGTTAGTGTCGGCACCAATTACAAAACCCTTTAAACTAAGGGTGTTTGGTTCGGCCTGGCCAAAAGAGAAATGAACTCCTAGCACCAAAAAACACCACATAAAAAGAGAATAGACTTTTAACACTTTCTGCAAATAAATAGGTTCAGACCGAACAAAACATAAATAGTTTCAATAATTAGGCCATTATTTTGGGCCGAACCTATAACGTTTGACAGTTGAAAAAGTGACAGGCAAAAATTTGATGGGGTCAAAATAATTCATTTTCAAACAGTTTTATTTAGATGATTTCTAAATAGTATTTTTTTTTCACATGTTTAGACCGAATATGAATTGTGCTTATATTCGCGGCTGAATTGCGAATTGTGCCTTGTTATGAGAAAAAAATGACAAGCACGTTACAATTCAACCAATTAAAGATATAATTATTCCAAATAAATGAAGCTATCTAAACTATTAACCTTAGCTGTTTCGTTCCTTCTCACTATGCAGTTGGCTTTTGCCGATGTTGCCGAAGGAGAAAAACTTTACAAAGCCAATTGTACCGCTTGTCACACAATTAATGACAAGGTTGTGGGTCCGGCATTAAAAGACGTTCACAAACGACGTGATGCCAAATGGTTGGTGAAATGGATTAAAAACTCGCAAGCGCTTGTTAAGTCGGGCGATCCAATTGCGGTGCAAGTTTACAAAGAGAACAATGAGGCATTGATGACCCCATTTGAAACTTTGAGTGATGCACAAATTGGTTCTATTGTTGAGTACATTAAGCAAGAGAGCGAAGCTCCTGCGGCACCTGTGGCTGCTGCGGCTGGTGCTTCAAGCGCTGCTGGTGCAACTACTGTTTCTGCCGATGAGGGAAGTGGATTGTATTCAAGTGCTGCCTTTTATGGCTTGGTGATTATGGCGGGCATTTTGGTTATTATTCTGTTAATTCTTTACAGAATTAAGGGAGTGGTAGAAGAAATGTTTATCCAGAAATTCCCTGAGGCTTATGCTGCAGAGAAAGTTACCTCAGTTAGCTGGAAAGTAAATCCATTAGACTTTAGGTATAAATTATTCAAGAAGCATCCTGTTGTAGGAACCATCTTTGTGATGTTGGCCTTTACAGTGGTATTTGGCTTATATGGATTTGATTATGGTGTAAAAGAGATTGGTGTGCAAAAAGATTACGCGCCGGTTCAGCCCATTAATTACTCGCATGAATTGCATGCTGGTAAATACAAAATCAATTGTTTGTATTGCCATAATGGTGCCGACAAAGGCAAGCAGGCTTCAATACCAAGTGCAAGTACTTGTATGAATTGCCATATGCATGTAACTGCAAAAGATAAGTATAACGGACAAGTATCTCCAGAGATTGCAAAGATTTACAATGCAGTTGGTTGGGATGCTGAGAAGCGTGCTTATGATCCAAGCAAAACCAAAACGCCTATCAAATGGGTACGTATTCACAACTTGCCAGACCATGCTTATTTTAACCATGCTCAGCACGTTAAAATTGGTAAGGTTGAGTGTCAAGCTTGTCACGGACCAATTGAAACGATGGCAGTTGTTTCACAACAAAGAAGTTTACAAATGGGCTGGTGTATTAATTGTCACCGCGAGGCTAAAGTTGACGTAGCAAATAATGATTACTACGAAAAACTACATGCCGATATTAAGATTGATGGAAAAGAGTTCATCACAGTGGCACAAAATGGTGGATTAGAATGTGGTAAATGCCATTACTAATCGAAATTTTATTACAACTTAACAGGAAAAAAAGTATCAATGGAAAATAAAAATCAATACTGGAAGGGTTTAGAGGAGTTGAACAATGACCCTAAATTCTTAGAATCCAAAAAGCATGAATTTGCTGAGGGTATTCCTTTGGAAGAAGTTTTTACAGAAGAAGATGGTGGTTTAAATGCGAACCGTCGTGATTTCTTGAAATATTTTGGATTCAGTATTTCGGCAGTGGCTTTAGCAGCATGTAATCAAACACCTGTAAAAAATGCCATTCCTTATATTGTTAAACCAGAAAACATTACACCGGGTATCCCTAACTGGTATGCTTCTACTTGTAATGCATGTTCTGCAAATTGCAGTATTTTGGTAAAGACCCGCGAAGGTCGTCCAATTAAAATTGAAGGTAACAGCGATTCTCCTATATTTAAAGGAGCAACTTGTGGAACTGGTCAGGCAAGTCTTTTAGGTTTGTACGACAATGAGCGTTTGCGTGGACCAAAAGCCAAAGGTGCAGAAGCAACTTGGGATGCGGTTAATGGCGATATCAAATCTGGTTTAGCTTCTTCAAAAGCTATTCGTTTAATAACAGGAACAGTAAATAGTCCGAGCACTAAGAAGGCAATCGCAGAGTTTACTGCTAAGTATCCTCAAGCACAGCATATCCAATACGGAGCTAATTCAATGGGTTCAATTGCAGAAGCTAGCAGCCGTGCATTTGGCAAGCGTGTAGTTCCTGGATACCGTTTTGATTTGGCTAAAGTGATCGTAAGTTTTGGCGCTGATTTCTTAGGATCATGGATTTCTCCAGCTGAATTTACTAAGCAATGGTCGGCAACTCGTGTTGCAGAGAACAAGAATATGAGTCGTCATATTCAAATAGAATCAAATTTAAGTTTATCAGGTACTAATGCCGATGTACGCTACCCAATTAAGCCATCTGCAGAAGGTGCTTATTTAGTTAGTTTATATAACAAGATTGCTGCTTTAGCTGGCGCTCCTGCTTTAGGAACTATGCCTGCTGTTGAGTTGCCATTAGATGGTATTAACAATACTGCAAAAGAACTATGGGCAGCAAAAGGTGCTTCATTGGTAGTTTGTGGTTCAAACAATGTTGATTACCAATTATTGGTTCATGCCATTAATACCTTATTAGGAAACAACGGTACTACAGTTGATTTTGCTAATTATAGCAACCAAAGCTACAGCGATGATGCAGCATTTGAGGCTTTTGCAAAAGACTTAGAAACAGGTGCAGTTGATGCAGCCATTTTCTATAATGTTAACCCAGTTTACAATCATGCAAATGGTGCTAAATTGGCAGAAGGCATTAAGAAATTGAAGTTATCTGTTTCTTCAAATACCAATTTAGACGAAACGTCTTCATTGTGTATGTACAATACACCAGATAGCCATTTCTTAGAGTCTTGGAATGATAATGAGCCAAAGGCTGGACATTTTACCTTTACTCAACCTACCATTTCGCCGGTGTTTAATACCCGTCAGATGCAGGAAGTATTGTTATCATGGGCTGGTAACACCAATAGCTACTATGATTTCATGAAAGCTAATTGGGCTGGTAGTTTATCTGGTGATGCTTGGACAAAAGCTATCCATGATGGATTCTTCCAAGCTCCTGTTGCTCCAGTAAGTGTAGCATTTAACAGCGATTTGAGTGTTGTTGTTGCGCCTGCTTACAATACTTACACCAATTCTAAAACTAAATTAGAATTAAAATTATATAGCAAAGTAGGCATTCAAGATGGTACCCATGCGCACAATCCATGGTTACAAGAATTGCCTGATCCAATTAGCAAAGTATGTTGGGATAATTATGCCAATATTAGCAATGCTACTGCCAAGGAATTGGGAGTAAAAGATGGAGATGTAGTGAACATCAGTGCTAAAGGATTTAAATTAGAATCAGTTCCTGTTTTGGTTCAGCCCGGACAACCTAACAATGTAATTGCATTGGCAGTGGGTTATGGCAGAACAGCTGGCGGTAAAACTGGTTTAAATGTTGGTAAGAATGCGTTTCCTTTTGCGGCTGCAAATGCAGGAGCAATTGAGATTACGGTTGAGAAAGCAGCTGGTTCATATGAGTTGGCTCAGACACAAACGCACCATACCATTCAAGGTCGTGCTTTGATAAAAGAGGCTTCTGTTGCAGAATATAACAAAGATGCAAAAGCAGGTAACCACGATCATCATAAAGCTATAAAAGAAAATGGCAACTTGCTTACCCTATGGGATGAGCGTGATAGCAAAGGTCACCGTTGGGCAATGGCTGTAGACTTAAATAAGTGTACAGGTTGTGGATCTTGTGTAGTGAGTTGTAATGCAGAAAACAATGTACCAGTTGTGGGTCGCCAAGAGGTGATTAACCGCCGCGAGATGCATTGGATACGTATTGATCGTTACTACCGTTTCCGTAACAAAGATAACAACAATATTACCCGCGAAGAGGAGTATAACTTAGAGTCTACAGGAGTTGATTTTGAGAACGTAAGTGTGGTTCACCAACCGTTGATGTGTCAGCAGTGTGGACACGCTCCTTGCGAAACTGTTTGTCCGGTATTGGCAACAGTACATAGCAGCGAAGGTTTAAACCACATGGCTTATAATCGTTGCGTAGGAACTCGTTACTGTGCAAACAACTGTCCGTATAAAGTACGTCGTTTCAATTGGTTTAAATACAGAGACAACTCTCAATTCGATTTCAACTTCAACAACGACTTAGGTCGCATGGTTATTAACCCAGATGTAACGGTACGTTCACGTGGGGTAATGGAAAAATGTTCATTCTGTGTTCAACGTATCCAAGCTGGTAAGTTGAAAGCAAAATTAGAGAACAGAATTATTGTTGATGGAGATGTTAAAACTGCATGTCAGCAAAGCTGTCCGGCAGATGCCATTATCTTTGGCGACATTAACGATGAGAAGAGCGAGATCAGGAAGTATTTCCAAAACGACCGCGCATTCTTCCTTTTAGAAGAATACAATGTTCAGCCATCGGTAGCTTACATGACTAAAGTAAGAAACGTAGATGAGAAATTGAATGCAGATGCACACCATGGTGCTGCGAAGCATGAAGCTCCTAAAGCTGAAAAAGAAGTTGAACACCATTCATAATCTAGTAAACAAGTAGTAACACATGTCATACGAATCACCAATTAGAGATCAGTTAGTAACCGGTGGAAAAACATACCGAGATGTCACCAGAGACATTACTCGTCCATTGGAAAATGCACCCACCAAAGGCTGGTGGATTGGCTTTACCCTTGCAACTTTGGTTTTAATTCTATGGATTTACGCCACCACATATTCGATGTTGGTTGGTTTGGGTTCATGGGGTTTGAACAAAACAGTGGGTTGGGCTTTTGATATTACCAACTTCGTGTTCTGGGTAGGTATTGGTCACGCCGGTACGCTTATCTCAGCCGTATTATTATTGTTCCGCCAAAAGTGGAGGATGTCTATTAACCGTTCAGCAGAGGCGATGACGATCTTTGCGGTAATTTGTGCGGCATCGTTTATCTTATCGCACATGGGAAGACCATGGGTAGCATATTGGCCAATTCCATTGCCAAACGCGTTTGGTACCTTGTGGGTTAACTTTAACTCGCCCTTGGTATGGGACGTATTTGCGATTTCAACTTATTTCTCAGTATCCTTAGTGTTTTGGTATGTAGGTTTGATACCAGATATAGCGTCTGTACGTGACAGAGCAACAACAGCAGGACGTAAGTTCTGGTATGGTTTCTTTGCTATGGGTTGGACAGGTTCAACACGTACTTGGCATAGATATGAGGTAATTAGTTTGATCTTAGCTGGTATCTCTACACCACTTGTACTTTCGGTTCACTCCATTGTATCTATGGACTTTGCAACATCATTGGTACCGGGATGGCATACTACCATTTTCCCTCCATACTTTGTGGCTGGTGCAATTTTCTCTGGATTTGGAATGGTGTTAACGCTTTTGATCATTGCCCGTGAGGTAATGAACTACAAGGATTATATTACTACAGAGCATTTGGATGCGATGGCTAAAATTATCTTGGTAACTGGTACCATGGTAGGTATGGCTTACATTACTGAATTCTTTGTGGCAGCTTATTCTGGAGTAGAATACGAGCAATATGCTTTCTTAAATAGGGCTTTTGGACCTTATTGGTGGGCATATTGGACAATGATGACATGTAACTTAATTGCTCCACAGGTGTTTTGGTTCAGAAAGTTAAGAACTAACCCAACCTTCTTATTTATCATGTCTATCATTGTAAATATTGGTATGTGGTTTGAGCGTTTTGTAATTATCGTAACGTCTTTGCACCGCGATTTCTTGCCTTCATCTTGGGCAATGTATACGCCAACAATCACTGAGGTAAGTATTTTGATTGGTTCATTTGGATTATTCTTTTTCTTATTCTTCTTGTTCATCAAATTTTTACCGTCGATTAACATGGCTGAGGTTAAGAGTATCATTCCAACTCATGCGCATGCTGATCATGACCACGGACACGATAACCACCAAAGCCACCACGTAGCTGAGAAAGGAGCCATTCATGGAAACTAGTAAAAAATTAGTATTGGGTGTATATGACAACCCAGATAAGACCTATGCTGTAACCAAGAAGCTAATAAGCAATGGTTATAGTGTATATGATGTGTATTCTCCATTTGCTATTCACGGGTTGGATAGGGTAATGGGAATTAAGCGTTCAAGATTAACTGTTGCGGCATTTTGCTTTGCTATGACAGGATTATCGTTGGCAGTAATTTTTCAGGTGTATGCCAGTTATTGGGATTGGCAAGTAAATGTTGGTGGTAAGCCATCATTGCATATTCCAACTTATATTCCAATTACGTTTGAGTTAAGTATTCTTTTCACGGCCTTTGGTATGGTGATTAGTTTCTTTATTGTAAACAAAATGTTTTGGGGTAAGAATGCAGACATTATGGACATACGTGTTACTGATGATTTATTTGTAGTAGCTGTAGATGTTAAAAAGAGCAAAGCTGATATTGGTTCATTAGACCAATTGTTGAAAGACGGCGGAGCTATTGAAGTTAGAGAAAGGACCAAAGAATTATGAGATTGAAATCATTATACACTGCCATTTTAATTGGTTCAGCTGCTGCCTTGATGAGCAGTTGCAGCGCAGGTGGAGACAATACGGGTTATGAGTACGCTCCTAACATGTATCATTCATTTGGCTACGAACCTTTAACACAGGAAGCCGACAAGCCAAACACCATTAACCCAAATGGAATGAACATGCGTGAGCCTGTTAAAAATACCATTGCTAGGGGACAAATGGATTTTGCGAAATATGGGTTTACTGTTAGCAATGAATCTTATGAGGCATCTGCTTCATTGAAAAATCCAGTTACTTCTTCTGCATCTATAATTGCAGAAGGTAATACTTTGTACAATATCAATTGCACACCTTGCCATGGAGAAAAAGGCTTGGGAGATGGATCAATAGTGGCTGATGGAAAATTCCCTCCTCCACCATCATATGATTCTGACAGGATAAAGACAACACCTGATGGAAAGTTATTTTACTCTATCCGTTATGGTAAAAATTTAATGGGTGCTTATGGAACAACCATGACACCAGAACAAATTTGGAAAGTTGTTCATTATATACGCACCGTGAGTGGACCTTACAAAGGTGCTGCCACAGCTAGTAACGCATCTAATTAATCACTAACCGAAGAAAACATTTACAATGGAACACGCAGAAGTTCATATCAGAGAAGAAAAATATCAGATTACCGAAGGCAACAAAAAATGGGCTTTTGGTTTAATGATTGTAGGTTTGATTTTAGCTGCTATTGGCTATTTTACTTACCACCCTCATATCGAAGGATTATCAGAACACGACTTACACCACCTAACACAAAAGCGTTTGCTTAGTAATTTATTGGTGAATGGTTATTTCTTTTTTATCGTTTCAATTTGTGCCGCTACATTTATTGCTATTAGTCAGGTTGCCAACGCAGGCTGGTATGTAGCTATCAGAAGAATTCCTGAAGCCATGAGTGAGTACTCATTGGTTGGAGGTCCGATTTTGATTATCATAAGTTTAATTGGTTTACCAGTTCTTTACCATTGGGCGCATGATGGCATTATGACAGAAGGTTCTAGCAATTTTGATGCTTTGTTAGCAAGCAAAAGCTGGTACTTAAACAAGCCTTTCTTCTATATTAGAATGGTTTTGTTTATGGGATTCTGGATGTTTTGTGCTCATTTATTCCGCAAGAATTCTAGAAACGAAGATGTTATTGGTGGATTATCTATGTTCGAAAAGAACTATAATTTGTCTACTGCCTATATGGTTATTTTCGCTTTCACTTTCTCTATGTTTAGCTGGGATCAAATGATGAGTATTGATGCACATTGGTATTCTACTATTTTCTCTATCTATAATTTTGCCACAGGTTGGGTAAGTGCATTAACTATTATGTATTTGTTTACTCATTACCTAAGGAAAAATGGTTATTTGAATGGAATTGCTACTGATGAGCACCAACACGATTTGGGTAAATTTATGTTTGCTTTCTCTGTGTTCTGGACTTATATGTGGGTAGCGCAGTTCTTATTAATTTGGTATGCAAACATTCCTGAGGAGGTTGCATATTACAGAGAGCGTATGTTTGGTTCTTATAAGTTTTACTTCTACTTTGTTGTATTGGTTAACTTCTTAGTTCCTTTCTTCTTCTTTATGGGCAGAGAGGCTAAGCGTAGCAGAAAAATGGGCTATTTTGTAGGTGGCGCATTGTTAATTGGTCACTGGATGGATGTTTATTTGATGGTTATGCCTGGTTCTATGAATTTGGCTACTGATCCTACAGATGCACATCCTGCTGGTATAGTTAAGGTGGCTGCGCAAGGATTTGGCGTGATGGAAGTAGGTTTCTTGTGTTTATTTGCAGGCTTGTTCTTGTGGATGACCTTAAAGGCGCTTACTAAGGCGAATTTATATCCTACTAAGCATCCTTATATTAAGGAGAGTGCTCTACATGATGTAGGGGTTTAATAATATTTTGAAAAGGGGCTTCGGCCCCTTTTTTTATGGGTATGGGGGCGTTGTGGGATTCCCGGGTGAAGGGACAGGTCGCGACCTGTCCGTGCGGATTGTGGGATTCCCGGTGGCATGGGATTCCTGGGTATGGGATTCCCGGGTATAAATGGGGATTAAGATTGGACGGTGATGCTGGCGGCGCCAGAACCAAATCTGCCTCCAGGGTTTGGTTTTGTTATTTTTACGGTTGTTATTACGTCGCGGTCAATTAAATTATGGTTGATTCTTTGAAGAATTGTTTTGCCCAAATCTTCAATCATGTTGCGGCGAATTTGCATTTCTTCTTGCACAATTTTGAATATTTCTTCGTAGTTGATAACACCAGAAATCTCGCTTAGGTTATGGTCCTCAGAGATTTCTTCATCAATCCACACGTCTACTTTAAACATTCCACCCTTCTCATGCTCTTCGGCATATAGTCCGTGGTAAGCAAAAAATTCTAAGTTTTCTAAAGCAGTTTGTAACTTCATTTGTTATATTTTTAACTCCCACTAAAATAACTAAATTCGCAGGAGTTTTTACATCTAAAAGCAAAATACAATATGAATAACGGAACCCAATTTCACAAGGCAAGTAAGCAGGATCAATACCAGCATCATGATTATTATTTAATGGATGAATTGCTTACAGAGGAACACAAGCTTATTCGCGCAACTGTTCGTGATTTTGTGAAAAAAGAAATATCTCCCATTATAGAAGATGCCGCTCAACAAGCAGCATTTCCTGGGCATTTAATAAAAGGAATGGCAGAGGTTGGGTCATTTGGTCCACAGTTGCCAGTAGAATATGGTTGTGGCGGTTTAGACTATATTAGTTATGGTATAATTATGCAAGAGTTAGAGCGTTGTGATTCAGGCATACGTTCAACGGCATCGGTTCAGGGCAGTTTGGTTATGTACCCTATTTATAAGTTTGGTTCAGAAGAACAGAAGATGAAATACTTGCCAAAATTGGCAGCAGGCGAATGGATGGGTTGCTTTGGTTTAACTGAGCCCGACCATGGTTCTAATCCAGCAGGAATGACCACCAATATGCGTGATGCTGGCGATGGCAAAAACGTAGTATTGAATGGTGCTAAAATGTGGATTAGCAATGCGCCTTTTGCAGATGTAGCAGTGGTATGGGCAAAGAATGAAGAAGGTAAAATTAAAGGGATAATTGTGGAGCGTGGCATGCCTGGATTTACCACCCCAGAAACACATAACAAATGGAGCTTACGCGCTAGTGCAACAGGCGAGTTGGTGTTTAACGATGTATTGGTTCCAAAGGAAAATATACTTCCTGGAGTTGAAGGTTTAAAAGGTCCACTTACTTGCTTAAACTCTGCTCGCTATGGTATTAGTTGGGGAGCCATAGGTGCTGCATTAGATTGCTACGACACTGCATTGCGTTATTCAAAAGAGCGCAATCAATTTGGTAGACCCATTGCTGGTTTCCAATTGCAACAAAAGAAATTGGCTGAGATGATTACTGAGATCACTAAAGCGCAATTGTTAACATGGCGTTTAGGGGTGTTGATGAATGAAGGAAGAGCTACGCCAGCACAGATTTCTATGGCAAAGCGTAACAACGTAGACATGGCTTGTACCATTGCACGTAATGCCCGTCAGATGCTTGGCGGAATGGGCATTACGGGAGAATACTCAATTATGCGCCACATGATGAACTTAGAATCTGTTATAACTTATGAGGGCACACATGATATCCATTTGCTTATTACAGGCATGGATGTTACAGGTGAGAATGCCTTTACCTAATAGCCACCAAAAGGGGTGAAAAGGTATCGATTTTTAAGTGTATTGGGTGTTTTATTGGCCACATTTGGCCTTATAATTCCTGCACTTTACAATGGTTTTCCTTTGGTGTATTCTGATACTGGAGCCTATATTGCTAGCGGTTTTCAGGGTACCGTGCCAGGCGATAGACCCATTTCATATGGTCTGTTTGTAAGGCATAGCAGTTTATCTTCAAGTTTGTGGTTTACAGTAATAACCCAAGCTCTTTTATTGAGCCTTTTGTTGTATTGGCTTTTCTGCAAAATTTGGTCCGAACCAAAGACGCGTTGGAAGGCATTTGCATTGGGAATGTTTATACTTATTAGCAGCAGCAGTATTAGCTATTTTGCTTCTATGCTTTTAGCCGATGTTTTTGCAGGCATAAGCTTTCTTTTGTTGTTTCTATTGCTATTCGACACCCCAAAGAAAAATTGGCAGATTGTTCTTTTGGTGGGAGTATACTTATTGGTTACTTCTACCCACCTAACTTATGCCATGATTCATTTGGCTGTAGTAACAGGAATGGCTTTTCTTAAGTTGATACGTATGCCCTTGGTGCTGAACCTTAGTTGGCGCAAATGGGGTTTTGGATCAGGGCTGGTTTTGCTCAATTTTTTATTTTTACCAAGTTTACATTACTACCACCATGGAGGTTTTGTTAGTTCAAAAAATGGGCATCTATTTATAACGGCCCGAATGGTTGAAAGTGGCGCCATGAAAGCCGTATTAGACGATGCTTGTTTAACACAAGACTATGCCTTATGTGCCTATAAAGACAGTTTGCCTAATAATGGATCCGATTTTTTATGGCTTCCAGAAAGTGTCTTGTATAAAATTGGCGGCTGGGATATGCATGGCGATGAATACAAAGAGTTAAATCGGAAAATATTTCTAAATGCCAAGTACCTACAAATTTACTTGCGTCAATTTAAGCGGGTTGCGCTGTTTCATGTGGGCGAGCATAAGATAGGTGAGGAGCTTATCCCAATGGGCCTACAAACGCCTCCAGGTTGGGAAATTGAAAGTCATTTTAAGGAAGAGTTGCCCCAATTTTTGGGGGCTAAACAAGCACAAGATTTCTGGAAAAATAAATTAGAAAATGTGAATACCTATATCTTTTGGGTATTCATATTTTCTATACTCGTGCTGCTTATTTACCTAGTGATGGCGAAGGTAAATGCTTATGTGCAAGCTTTTATTTGGTGCAGTTTTTTTATGTATTTAGGTAATTTTCTGGCAGTTTGTATCTCCTCTTCAGGTAGCAGGTATAATGCGCGTATTGATTGGTTAATTGTGTTCATGGCCATTGTAATTTTAATGGATGGTGTGGCCCGTTTAAAGCGCTTTGCTAATTAAAAATAGATTGCTAACTTGCGGGTCAATACCCTATAGTTATGTATATAATAAAATTTGGAACCGACGGTTGGAGAGGCATTATTGCCGATGAATTTAATGTTGAAAATGTGCGCAGAGTTGCACAAGGAACAGCAGATTATATTAAGAAGAATTTTCCAAACAACTTAAGCGTTGTATTGGGTCATGATTGCCGATTTGCAGGCGAGTTATTTGCCGAAAATACAGCTCGTGTAATGAATGCAAATGGTATTAAAGTGAAGATGGCAAAAGGATATGTTTCAACTCCTATGATTTCCTTAGGTGCCGTAAAACATGGTGCTGCGCTGGGTGTTATCATTACAGCTTCTCATAATCCACCCACTTACAATGGATATAAATTAAAGGCACATTATGGCGGACCAAGCAGTCCGGCAGTAATTGATGCAGTTGAGTTGGCCATTCCAAATAATTTAATTACAGGTTTAGCAACGCACCAAGAAAATATAGATAAAGGCATGGTTGAGTATGTAGATCTTGAAACACTTTATGTAGATGAAGTAGAAAGCAAGTTCGATTTAAAAACCATCAAGGAAAGCAAAATGGAATTTGCTTATGATGCTATGTTTGGTGCCGGACAAAATGTAATGCGCAGAATATTTCCTGAGATTACTTTGTTGCATTGCGATTATAATCCAGGTTTTGAAGGTCAGGCTCCAGAGCCAATTGACAAGAACTTAGCTGAGTTTAGGGAGTTGATTCGTGTAAGTGAAGATATTGATTGCGGATTGGTAACAGATGGTGATGCAGATAGAATTGGCTTGTATAATAAAGCCGGAAAGTTTGTTGATTCGCATCACATTATTTTATTATTGGTTCATTACTTGCATAAGTATAAAGGCATGGATGGTAAAGTGATTACTACATTTAGTGCCACTTCTAAAATCACCCAATTGGCCAAAGCTTATGGATTGGATATTGAGATCACTAAGATTGGATTTAAATACATCTGCGAGAAGATGGTTACCGAGAATGTGTTGGTAGGTGGTGAGGAAAGCGGAGGTATTGCCATTAAAGGATTTATTCCAGAGCGCGATGGTATTTGGATTGGACTTACCTTATGGGAGTTCATGGCTAAAACAGGTAAGAGCTTAGATGATTTGATTCAGGAAGTATATGATGTGGTAGGAAGTTTTGCCATGGGCAGAATTGATTTACATATTACCGAAGAGATTAAGCAAAATGTTTTGGCAAATTGCAAGGCAGGTAAATACACCAACTTTGGTTCATACCAAATTGAAAAGACAGAGGACTTAGATGGCTTTAAATTTCATTTAGGAAATGGCGAGTGGGTGATGGTTCGTGCAAGTGGAACTGAGCCTGTATTGCGCGTATACAGCGAGAGTGATACAGATGCGAATGCTACAAAAATCCTAGAAGCTACTAAAGCAGTATTGCTTCAGAGTTAAGCTTTGCTTGTGGTATTCGATTACCGACTTGATTCATTGACGCTTTCGTGAAAATGAAAGCCTTGGCATTGGAAGGAGAATAAGTATGAGTGAAGAATTAAGAGTGAAGAATTAAGAGTTTTTTTCTTTGCTCTTCATTCTTAATTCTTAACTCACTTTTCACTCTTCTTCCTCTTCACTCGTTCTTCCTTCTTAATTCTTAACTCTTCATTCTTCACTCGTTCTTCATTCCTCACTCAATACGTGCAAGTTTGCCTTTGCTTCCTGCGAGGATTATAAGTGAGCCATTCTTAGCTTGCTTTACCACATTAAATGACTCAACAGAAACCTGTGTTTTGGCATTAGAAAGTGTAACAGTTTGTTCGGTATTATTTATGTCGACACCCTTAGTGCCACAGGTTATAAAATCGCTATTATTAAGCAACTCAACACAAGAACGGTAATTGGTATAGAATGGCTTCATATTCATGAGTTGTAGTCCGTCTTTATCATAGCTATATTTGTATATGGCTTGCTTAACCTTGGCTGTATCTTGTGTGTAATCACCTCCAACAATGGCTATGTATTTTTCATTGAAGTCGAACGAAAATGCGCCCTCACTGGCTTTTCCTTGTTTCATTGATTTGAGTTCAAACCTCTGGTATTTTTTATCTATTTGGAGCCAATGAAAAACAGAAATTTTGCCACCTGTAACAAATCCGATGCTTTTTTTGGGCATGCACCTAAAACTTGTGCCAGATGCGGCAAATAAAGACTCTCCGGCAATTGCCCAAGGTCTCATACTCGTATCCATAGGATGCCAAGTATTGCCACCATCAATGGTTCTATATAATATAAATCGTTCGTCAATAGGGTCGCCAATCACCATTCCATTATCCTCATCCCAAAAGTCGATGGCATCCAGAAAAAACTCTTTGCGTTTGTCTTCAAATACCTTTTTCCATGTTTCACCACCATCAAATGTTTTCAAAATATAGCCAGGAGAGCCACTACTTACCACAATGGCTTGATCTTCATTAAAAGCTTTAATGCTCCTAAAATCTGTGCTGTCGAACCCCTTAATTCTTGAGATTTTAAAAGATTGTCCACCATCTATGCTCCTGCCAAATGTGCCTTTGTTTCCGCTCACCCAAACAACCTTATCGCTTACAACGTCAAGGCCTCGGAAGGAAATTCGTGAAAGGTCAATGCCCTCCTCACAAGTGATGGCAGTACCTTCTAATACGCTTAGTTTTTTTTGTGCGTTGGCCGAACCAATTTGGAATAATAAAAGGGGTAGAAAAAACATCAAGTGGAGTATTTTCATGATACTAAATTAAGGAAAAATTAATATTGCCTTCATCATTTTATTCAGCTCCCATTGTTTATTGTAGTCTTTTAACCCCAAAAGTCCAGTTTAAGGTTTTTTAAATCAAGTAGTAACCCATTAAAATTGCACCAATCAAAGTATAAAATCACCCTAAATGCCGCATTAAAACACAAAATCCACAAAGTCTTCTCTCCCCCCAACCTACGCTAAAGTTATCTCCTATGCCAAGGCTATCACCTATGCTAAAGCTTCGGAGATCAAAAACGGTGAGCAAAGGCGGCTGGCAAAGCAAAGACTAAAGAGCCACAGATTCACAGATTATACTTTCAAAAACTGCCTCTGGCTCCTGGCCATTGGCTGCTGGCTTTTGCCACAGATTACACTTTTTTAAAATTGCCCTATTAAAATCATCTGCGAAATCTCCTCTAATCTAAAAAATCTGCGTGATGGCTTAAAAGCGGTCAACGTAATTTAGGCTTTTACACAAAAGATCCAACCTACGCTAAAGCTATCACCT
>JBILVK010000183.1:0-4325 GCA_044370475.1 Bacteroidia bacterium | reverse complement strand
ATGTCTAATGCTCCACTTTCTATTGCATTAACTTCTGCTTTAATAGCTAACATGGCATCACAGAAACGATCTAATTCTGTTTTAGGTTCGCTTTCTGTTGGTTCAATCATAATGGTTCCTGCAACAGGGAAACTCATGGTTGGCGCATGAAATCCATAATCCATTAAACGTTTAGCAATGTCTTCTGCTTCAACACCAGTAGCTCCTTTGAATACACGGGTATCCAAAATCATTTCGTGTGCACATCTTCCTTTGCTACCAACATACATGATGTGATAATCATTTTCTAACCTAGCCTTAATGTAGTTCGCATTTAAGATGGCGTATTTAGTGGCATTTTCTAATCCTTCGGCACCCATCATTCTAATGTAAGCATAAGAAATTAATAGGATAGAAGCACTGCCCCAAGGTGCAGCAGATACTGCTGTCATACTTTGAGAACCACCTCCCATATCAACCACTGTATGGCCTGGTAAGAATGGTACTAAGTGTTTTGCAACACCAATAGGTCCCATGCCTGGTCCGCCACCACCATGTGGTATACAGAATGTTTTGTGTAAGTTTAAGTGACAAACATCGGCTCCAATATTGGCCGGACTAGTTAAGCCAACTTGAGCATTCATGTTGGCACCATCCATGTAAACTTGTCCGCCATTCTCATGTATCAATGCACAAACATCTTGTATTTGCTCCTCAAAGATGCCATAAGTAGAAGGATAAGTTACCATTAAACAAGCCAAATTGTCTTTGTGCTCAATAGCTCTTGCACGCAAATCTTCAATGTCTACATAACCATTTTCTAAGGTCTTGGTAACAATAACTTTCATACCAGCCATGGCCGCACTGGCAGGATTGGTGCCGTGTGCAGAAGATGGTATTAATGCAATATTTCTATGCGATTGACCAATGCTCTTAAAGTATTCGCGTATCACCATTAAGCCAGCATATTCACCTTGCGCACCTGCATTTGGTTGCAAACTAATGCCTTCAAAGCCAGTAATTTCTTTTAAAGCATGGGTAAGTTCTTCAAAAATTTGCGTATACCCTGTTGCTTGGTTGCGTGGAATAAATGGATGTAATTGTCCGAACCCAGGCATCGTTACTGGAATCATTTCTGCGGTAGCATTTAGCTTCATGGTACAAGAACCAAGTGCAATCATTGAATGACACAAAGAGAGATCCTTAGATTCCAATAGCTTAATATAACGCAACATTTCATGCTCGCTGTGGTAAGAATTAAACACAGGGTGAGTCATGTAATTTGATTTACGCGCAAGCACCGTTGGCACATTAAATTCAATTGTTTCTGCTTGTTTTTTAGCTATGCTTTTGCCTGTAAGCAAGCTGGCCAAGGTATTGATATCAGCCAATGTATGGGTTTCGTCTATTGAAACTCTTACATGTTTATCATCTACTAATACAATGTTTATTTCTGCTTTCGCACAATTGGCCAAAGCTTCTGCTGCGTTTGGAACGGCAATGGTAATGGTATCAAAATAATGTTTAGTTACCACAGTTAATCCGTTTTCGTTTAATGCTTCAGCAAGCGTTTGGGTCAGACCGTGAACCCTGCCAGCTATGCCTTTAAGGCCTTTTGGACCATGGTAAACGCCATACATGCTTGCCATTATAGAAAGCAAAACTTGCGCAGTACAAATGTTTGAAGTTGCTTTTTCTCTTTTGATATGTTGCTCGCGTGTTTGCAATGCCATGCGCAATGCAGAGTTTCCTTGGCTATCAATAGATATACCAATTAAACGGCCAGGCATTTGGCGTTTGTAGGCATCTTTGGTAGCAAAAAATCCGGCATGCGGACCTCCGTAACCCATAGGTACACCAAAGCGTTGGGCTGAACCAACCACCACATCTGCGCCCCATTCTCCTGGAGGAGTTAAAAGGGTTAAGCTAAGTAAATCTGCTGCTACCGCAACCATTACATTTTGCTCAATGGCTTTGGCCATAAACTCGCTGTAATCGTTTACAGAACCATCGCCTGCAGGATATTGAATCAATGCACCAAAGTAGGTTTCATCAAAAACAACGGTGTTATGATCGCCAACCACCAACTCAACGCCAATAGGTTCTGTACGTGTTTTTAATACATCTATGGTTTGTGGGAAACACAAGTTTGATACGAAGAATTTATGGGCATTTTCTTTTTTAGTTTCTGCATACAACATGTGCATGGCTTCACCTGCAGCTGTTCCTTCATCTAATAGAGATGCGTTGGCAATCTCCATTCCTGTAAGGTCAATCACCATGGTTTGGTAATTTAACAAGGCTTCTAATCTACCTTGTGCAATCTCTGCTTGGTAAGGTGTATAGGCAGTGTACCAGCCTGGATTCTCAAAAATATTTCGCAATACTACGTTTGGAGTTAATGTTCCGTAGTATCCACCTCCCAAAAAGTTCTTATAGATTTTGTTCTTGTTGGCAATTTCACTCAACATAACTAACAATTCGTTTTCTGTTAGCGCTTCAGGCAAATTCATTCGTTGTTTTAATCGAATATGCGCCGGAATGGTTTCATCAATAAGTTGGTCTAGGCTAGATACACCAATGGTTTTAAGCATTGCTTCTGTATCATTTGCCATGGAAGAATTGTGACGATAAATAAACTCGTCGCGGTGGTTTGCTTTGATTTGCATATTAATTTTTTTAGTCTAATGCTTGTTAGAGGGGCAAATTTATCTTTTTTTGGCTTTTTCAATGAAAATTTTTTGGCTAAATAGTTTGATTTTTGTCATGATTAAAAGTCCTTTATAATGAGTTAATTATAATTGTTTGTCGACTTGTATTAATCATTGAAAATGTTTATTTTGTTCGCATAATTTTTGTAAAATTTCGCGATTAAACCATTCATATTAGTACATGAAATCAAAAGTAGTTTTCATTTTTAGCTTAATGGTGCTTGCCTTTTACAGTCCAGCATTCTCTCAACAAACCAATCCAGATGCCATAATAGGCATTTGGGAAACAGGGAATGGTAAGGCCCACATTAGCATCACCAAATCGGGTAAGTATTACTACGGTAGAATCATTTGGGTGCGCGATCCACTTGATGCACAAGGTAAACCCAAAGTAGATAAAAATAACCCAGCAGCCGGACTTAGAGGGCAGCCTATTATTGGTCTTAGATTGCTTAAAAGTTTTGAATATACAGAAGAAAATACTTGGGAGGATGGCACCATTTATGATGCCGAAAATGGCAAAACCTACCAATGCAAACTGAGCATGGAAGGTGATAATAAATTAAATGTTCGTGGCTTTATTGGTATTTCGCTTATGGGCCGAACCGATGTTTGGAAACGTGTAGAGGCAGCTAAGAAATAATTCTCTAATTTGCGAAAAAATATAAAATATGTTTGATAAACTTGGTGCTGCCAAACAAATGGCAGAGGATGTAAAAACAAAATTAGAATCTATTACCGTTGTTGGTGATTCTGCAGGCGGTAAAGTAAAGGTTATCTCAAATGGCAACCGCAAAATTCAAGAGGTGCAAATAAGCGAGGAGCTACTAGCACCTGCTCATAAAGAAGAATTGGAAGATTCTCTTACAGTTGCCATAAACCGCGCCTTGCAAGCAGCCGAGAATGTGTCTGAAAGTGAAATGCGTGCCATGATGAGTAGCATGATGCCTGGACTTGGTGGCTTATTTGGAAAGTAAGTCAAACTTCCATCAAGGCATAAAAAAGCCACGTGTGATAATTTCATACGTGGCTTTTTTTTATGATTTAAACTCACTCCTTATTGAATAATAAACTTCTTCACTAAGTGCTTGCTTGGGGTTTGGATTTCAATAAAATAAATTCCTGGGTTTTGGTTCAGCCCAATTTTGCTTACTTCTCCGTTACCTAATAAGTTGCCTTTTAATACAACCTGACCTTGCATGTTTTTAACTTCATAAATTGCAGCTTCTTTTAATTCAGGTAAATAAACTTGCAATTCTTCTTTAGCTGGGTTTGGATAGATCAGCAGCTCTTCATTGCTTTCAATACTGCTTTGTCCATTTACGCCACCAACTACAATAGAATAACGTGCATTGGTGTCATTCACCGTTTGTCCAACAGGCAATGGTCCGACCATTGCTGTTGCCCTTATTTTAATCAATACAATCAAAGGATAAATACCCACTTGCGAGGCGGTTGGCGTTCCCGTTAGGGTGGCGCAACCTGTGGTTCCTCCTAGAATTTTACATTCAGAATTGTGACACGAATAGGTAAATCCATCTGGCATTCCAACAACACCTGTAATCCATAAGGTATCTATTTTGGCGTTCACCGTTGTTCCTAATTGTGCCACATAAACCGTTGTATCTTTGGTAA
>JBILVK010000182.1:0-4329 GCA_044370475.1 Bacteroidia bacterium | reverse complement strand
AGCTGTTAGCTGTTAGCTGTTAGCTGTTAGCTGTTAGCTGTTAGCTGTTAGCTGTTAGCTGTTAGCTGTTAGCTGTTAGCTGTTAGCTGTTAGCTGTTAGCTGTTAGCTGTTAGCTGTTAGCTGTTAGCTGTTAAATTAAAGTCTAAAGACATTAATTTAACACTTTAACAAAAAGGCTAATAGCTAAAGGCTAACAGCCAACAGCCTCTCCCCCCTTCACTAAAAATAGCAAAAAGCTTCCAGCTTTTTGCTATTTTTGCAGTATATGGAATTAGTGAATGGACAATACTCCGCGTCTGGAGTAGAACTTAGCAGCATTGCCGCAGAATTTGGTGCACCCGTGTACGTTTATGATGGCAACAAAATTGTAGAACAATACAACCGATTAATCAACGCATTTAAACCCTTAAACATTAAGGTAAAATATGCATGTAAAGCTTTAAACAATTCGGCCATTCTTAAACTGCTTAAGAAACATGGCAGTGGTTTGGATACCGTTTCTATTAACGAAGTAAAACTTGGCTTAAACGCAGGATTCCTGCCTAGCGATATCATCTTTACACCCAATTGTGTGAGCATTGAAGAAATACAAGAAGCCGTTAAATTAGGTGTTCATATCAATATAGACAATATCTCCATTTTAGAACAATTTGGCCATTTATATGGCAATACAGTTCCTTGTTGCGTGCGCATCAATCCGCATATTCTAGCGGGTGGCAATAGCAAAATTTCTACCGGACATATCGACTCAAAATTTGGGATTTCGGTTTATCAAATGCGCCATGTGGCACGTGTGGTAAAATCGAGCAATATTAGGGTAAACGGATTGCACATGCATACTGGCTCGGATATCTTAGATGCTGGCGTGTTTTTGCAAGGAGCAGAAATTTTATTCGATGCCGCAAAAGATTTCCCAGACCTCGAGTTTGTTGACTTTGGTTCGGGCTTTAAAGTAGGCTATAAAGAAGGTGATATCACCACCGATATCGAAGAACTGGCATCCGCCATTGCACAAAGATTTCAAGAGTTTTGCAAAGAGTATGGCAGAGACCTAGATCTTTGGTTCGAACCAGGTAAATTTCTGGTAAGTGAATCGGGCTACTTCTTGGTAAAAGTAAACGTACTCAAGCAAACCACGGCAACCGTTTTTGTGGGAGTAGACAGTGGCTTAAACCACCTTATTCGTCCCATGTTATACGATTCATACCACTCCATCATCAACCTCTCAAACCCAGATGGCAAACAACGTATTTACACGGTAGTTGGTTATATCTGCGAAACAGACACTTTTGGTTGGGATAGAAAATTAAGCGAAGTTCACGAAGGCGATATTCTATGCTTCAAAAATGCAGGCGCCTACGGCTTCACCATGAGCAGCAATTACAATGCAAGGTTTAGACCAGCCGAAGTCCTTATCTGGGATGGCAAAGCGCAACTCATTCGCAAGCGCGAAACCTTTGAAGACCTAACCAAAAACGAAGTTTCCATAGAGATTTAACCTCAAAATTTTCATTCATGTCGTTTCAAGAAACCATCCAAAATGGGTATACCCACAAAGGCGAATCTATCCTCTTTGGCGCGGCCATGCACAATGGCGTTGCCGATAAAAATTGCATAGTTAGCCTTCCACTTAAGACATTTAACCGTCATGGATTAATTGCGGGTGCAACAGGTACCGGCAAAACAAAAACATTGCAACTAATTGCAGAATCTTTGAGCAACAAAAGTGTGCCCGTTTTAGTCATGGATATCAAGGGCGACCTTAGCGGTATAGGTGCCAAAGGTAGCAGCAATGCCCGCATAGAGGAGCGCTACACGCAATTAGGGCTTCGGTTCGAACCAAACGCCGCGCCAGTTGAATTCCTTACCTTGAACAATGGCAAGGGCACCCGATTAAAAGCAACTGTTTCAGAATTTGGTCCGGTTTTATTAAGCAAAATCCTCGGATTAAACGACACCCAAGGAGGCTTTGTTTCCATGATTTTTAAATTCTGCGACGACAATCAACTGCCGCTGTTAGACCTTAAAGATTTTATCAAAGTTTTGCAATTTATTTCCAACGAAGGCAAGGCAGAAATGGAGAAAGATTATGGTAAAATTAGCACCACCAGCACTGGCACCATTCTAAGAAAAATTATTGAACTGCAACAACAAGGTGCAGATGTATTGTTTGGCGAACCTAGCTTTGATGTAGACGACCTCATGCGCATTGATGAAAATGGCAAAGGCATTGTGTCCGTATTAAGGGTAAACGACCTACAAGACAAGCCAAAATTGTTTTCTACTTTTATGCTTTGTTTGTTGGCAGAACTTTATGCAAAACTGCCAGAAGAAGGCGATTTGGATCAGCCCAAACTTTGCCTTTTTATTGATGAAGCACATTTAATATTTAACGATGCCAGCAAAGAACTTTTAGAGCAAATAGAAACCATCATTAAGTTAATTCGCTCAAAGGGAGTAGGTATATTTTTCATAACGCAAAACCCAACAGATGTGCCAGCTGCAGTGCTTAGTCAGTTAGGTTTAAAAGTACAACATGCCTTGCGTGCATTTACGGCAGCCGATAGAAAAAGCATTAAACAATCCGCCGAGAATTTTCCTGAATCTGAGTTCTACCAAGTAGACGAAATATTAACCCAATTGGGCATGGGAGAAGCACTCATAACCGGACTCAATGAAAAGGGAATTCCAACACCATTGGCGGCAACATTGTTATGCGCACCCGCCAGCAGAATGGATGTTTTGAGCGATGATGAAATTGATGAAATTGTAGCTGCTTCAAGCATTGCAAAAAAATACAACCAAGAAATAGACAGCCACAGTGCTTACGAAATTTTAAATGCCAAACTGCAACAAGCAGCCAGCATTTCGCAAACACAAGAAACGGCAGATATTCCCAAAGCAAGCACTGCTAGAAACGAAAAATCTACCTTAGAAGAAATCCTTAGTTCGCCTGTAACCAAACAAGTTGCCAGAACCGCTGCAAATGTTATAACCCGCAGCCTACTAGGCGCATTGGGATTATCTAGCACCACAAGCCGAAGCAAGAAAAAAAGTACTTGGTTCTAAATTAAGAACCAAGTATGTTGAGGTAACGGTTTAGGGCATCTAATTCTGTTTGTGCCACTAAGTTTATAAATGGAATTTTGTTTCCCTTGCTTTGTGCTTCTTCTAATGCATTGTAATAAGCTAACCTGCTTTGGCTATCTCCTTTTATATTGGCAATCACAAACCCATGTTGCAATAAAATTAGATTCATTAACAAACGTGAAGTTCTACCATTTCCATCTATAAATGGATGAATGGTAAGCAAGCGCTCATGCATTTCTGCAGCAAGTATAACAGGGTGCATTTTTTTTCTATGTTGCCTATACCATATATAAAAATCTTCCATTTGTTTTGGCACTATATAAGGTGCTGGCGGCATATAACTGCTGCCTTTAATTAAGACCTGAACATTTCTAAATTTGCCTGCATTTGCATGATCTATCCCTTTTAATACCAACTGATGTAACATCTTTACATCACGCGAAGCCAATACCCCATTTTTTTGGGCAAGCTCTTTCATTAACACAATGGCATCTTGGTGATTAATGGCCTCTAGATGTTCACGCATTGATTTCCCTCCTATGGTTAAACCCTCGTTCACCACCAAATCAGTTTCTCTAAGTGTAAGTGTATTTCCCTCTATTCTATTGCTTTCAAAAGTGTACTCCAACTCCAAGGTTTGCGCAATTCTATAACTATCAAATTGGCGCAACGACTGTAGCTTTTTTTGAAGTTCATCTATGGTTTGTATGATTTCACTTAATGAATGAGGAACTTCTATTTTCTTTTGCTCATGCAACTTATCTTTAAGCTCTTGCTCTGCAACCTGCAAAACCTCCAAAGCCAAATCATCATCTTTTAATTCATAGAGGATTTTTTCTTTGAGCCATTGAATTTTTAACTCTTTATAATCCAAATCTAGAATTTGGGCCAATAGCCTTAATTGCTCAAGCGTGGGTTTTCTAGCACCAGATTCAAATTTGCTAACCAAAGCTTGATCAATCCCTAACAATTGAGACAACTCTCTAATGATTAACCCTTTTTTTTGACGGGCCGATTTGAGTAGATTTTTCATGTATGACTAAATAATTCATGACAAATTTAGTCATTACTTTAGAATTTTTCAAGTTTTTATTATATTTTCTTCCTACCTTTTACTTACTATCGTCTTCATTGCCCGCTCCCCTAAAACCAATCGTTTTTCTTTCTCCTGCAGAATGATTAAATAGGTGCTTTAAAGCATCAAAAATGGCTTTTTTCGCATCCCCATTTTTACAGAA
>JBILVK010000070.1:0-15111 GCA_044370475.1 Bacteroidia bacterium | reverse complement strand
GTTAAAAACCCCTTCTTTGAGTCATTAAATAATGGCGATTCACTAGGTAAAACTATTTTTGGGGTTGAACCTGAAGACATGGAATACTTGGATCTCATTTTGAAAACCCAAAATGGCATTCCTTTAGATGCAAACTTGGATATGTATTTTGCCAACAACGATTCTTTGGTATCAGATACCATCCTTATTGGCAATATCATGCGCTCTGCTATTCCTGATGCGAATGGCAGGACCGCCTTTTCAACTACCTCAGTTGCGCCCATCAGACTAACCAGTGAAAAACTCGCAGCTATACGTGCAAAGAATTTAACCTTACTCAAAATCAGAATCACCATTTCTACTTTTAATGGGGGCACTACACCTGTGAAAATTTATTCAGATTATACTGCAAAAATTGGTTTATCTGCTAAGGTAAAACTGAAACTATCTCTTAAGAAATAATTGAACCACCATATCAATATAAAGACACATGAAAAAACTTATATTCATCAGTTTACTTTTAATGGCTGGTTCGTTGTTTGCGCAAACAAGTTTAACTTTTTACAATTTTAGATCTGTTGGCCAAACTAACTTTTTAAATCCAGCTATTAATTCAAGGCAAGCATTTACGTTTGGAATTCTTGATAACTATAACCACGTTTACCTCCCTGGTATTACGGCCTATGATATTTTTAGGGCAGATGAAACGGGCAATCAAACCTTGGACAAAATCCTTGGAGATGATTCTTACCACTTTAGAGATATTCAACTTTACAATGAAGTGAATCCCATTTTTATTGGCTTTAGGATTAAAAGAAACTACATTTCTATGGGATTTCAAAACACCTTTAATCACAATATTGGCCTGCCAAAAGACATGCTTTCGATGGTGTATTTTGGGAATGCTAATGTGAATGAAATCTTTGGAAAGGATGTTCAATTTAGCGACATTCAATTGAACATGAGTGGGATTAGTACTGCTTACTTATCTTTTGCCAGAGACATCAATGAAAAACTAACCATTGGAGTTAAAGGTAAATACCATATTGGATTATACGATGCAGAAATGCGTAAAAACGTAACCACCTTTAAGACCGATAGTGGCGAAAATAATACGTTTAAATTAACGGCAAGCACAGATTATGAAATACGTGGTGCGGGAGCTGATAGAATATTTGGTGATGCCAACGGAGAAACCGCAGGATTAGCAGGTGGCTCTACCACAGGAGCAAATTTTAAGCGCCAAATTGCCCCAATGGATTATATTAATAATCCAGTAGGTTCTGGTTTCTCTGCCGATATTGGCTTTAATTACAGGGCCACCAACCGTTTAAGTATTTCTGGTAGTGTGTTAGACTTAGGCGTTATGAATTGGAAAGAAGCAAGAACTTATTCTAAAAAAGCAACTTTTTCTTATGAAGGCCCTATAACCGATGATCCAGAGAATTTAGATTCACTTTTACAAACCTTAGGTGATTCATTGCAGGAGCTATTTAAGCCCGAACAAAGCAGCAATACAACTTACAAAACTACTTTTAGTCCGAAGTTCTATTTTGGATTGCAATACAACCTTTTTAATAGCGGAAGTGTTGGATTTGTAGGGTATGGTGAAATGTGGAAGGGCAAATTTTACCCAGGCGCAAGTGTTTCTTACACGCAAAGAATTTGGCGCTTAATGGATGTTAGGGTTAACTACAATATATTTCGTGAACAGTATCAAAATGTGGGTGCTGGGCTTTCACTTCACCTAGGACCTTTAGTGGTTTATGCAGTATCTGACAATATTTTAGGCTGGGCCCCATTTGATGGCACCTTGAAATTAGATGCTCATTATACCAATGCAAGGGTGGGTGTTAATATTAATATAGGTGGAAGGCACGATAGGGATAATGATGGAGTTCCTGATAAAAAAGACAAGTGTAAGAAAGTACCAGGCTTAATTAAGTTTGATGGCTGCCCAGATTCTGACAACGATAGTGTTCCTGATACAAAAGATGAATGTATAGATGTAAAAGGATCTGTTGCTGCCAATGGCTGCCCTGATATGGATGGTGATGGTATTAAAGATTTATTAGATTCTTGTATCAATGAAAAAGGCAGTGCAAGGCTTAATGGTTGCCCTGATAAAGATAATGATGGTGTTGCCGATAAATACGATAAATGTCCAAACGACTCTGGTTTAGTTAGCCAAGATGGTTGTCCAGATAGAGATGGCGATGGTATTTTAGACAAGGCTGATGCTTGCCCAGACCAAGCCGGTTGGGTTGTTACTAAAGGCTGTCCAGATTCTGATAGAGATTCTGTTCCAGATTCGGAAGATATGTGTCCAGCAATCCCTGGCTCTGTATTGTTGAAAGGTTGTCCAGATATAGATGGTGATGGTATCATCAACTCTAAAGACAGTTGTGTGGCAGAAGCTGGTCCAGCAAGCACCTTTGGCTGTCCTGATACCGACAATGATGGCATTGCAGATAAGTATGATAATTGTCCAACAGAAGCTGGCACGCCAGAGAACTATGGTTGTCCTAAATTAGACTCTAGCTTAGTTATTTTAAACGAAGAGGAGAAAAAAGTATTAAATGAAGCATTTAGCAGCCTCGAATTCCAAACAGGCACTTCAAAAATTGCTGAAAGTTCATTGCCAAGTTTAACTGAGCTTTCTGAATTATTGGTAGCCAAACCAACGTATAATTTAGAAATTAATGGTTATACAGACAATGTTGGAAATGCTGCGAAAAATAAAAAACTAAGTCAAGATAGGGCCAATGCTGTTAAATCATTTTTAAGTGACAAGGGTGTTCAAGGTAGTAGATTAAAAGCAACTGGACATGGGTCTAAAAACCCAATTGCTGATAATAAAACACCTGAGGGTCGCCAAAAAAACCGCAGGGTTGAATTCAAGATTGTGAAGTAATCATTGGTTCAGACCGAAAAAATGGTTGCCTTGGTGGCTAAGGCAAATCACTTTTAAGAGCACAAAAAAAAGGCTGTTTCTCATTGAAACAGCCTTTTTTTTATAAATTTATGTAGAGAATTTACTACATCCTCCCAACAGTTGGTTTAGAATCTTTCGAAAGCATTGAAGAAGAAAGAAGCTTCGCGTTCTGCATTCTCGTTGCTATCACTGCCATGTACGGCATTGGCTTCGATTGATTTTGCGAAACGGTTACGGATGGTTCCAACTTCTGCTTTTGCAGGATCAGTAGCGCCAATAAGGGTTCTAAAATCTGCCACTGCGTTTTCTTTTACCAAAACAGCTGCCACAATTGTTCCACTTGTCATAAACGAAACTAACTCTCCAAAAAACGGGCGTTCACGATGAATGTCGTAAAAAGAACCAGCAACTTCAGGTGTTAACTTAACATACTTCATTGCTTGGATGGTATAACCTGCCTCTAAAATTTGATCGATAATCTTTCCTGTGAAACCATTTGCCACTGCATCTGGTTTAATCATTGTAAATGTAATATTGCTCATTTTCTTGTATTAATGGGGTTGCAAAATTACAATCTTATATGAATTTATTGCTAATTGGCATAAAACTTGTGTATTATGAGAAAAAAAAATGAAAAAATTAGTATTAAAATCATTCATTAGTAGATATTTGCAGCCGCTTGAAAAAATTGAATAATATTTCGGAGATAAAACCTGTCCTTGAGGGGACGGTAAAACCTAAGGTAATTATTACCACCCACCATAAACCTGATGCAGATGCTTTAGGCTCTTCACTTGGTTTATACCTGTTTCTGAAGAAACTAGGAATTACAGGGCATGTAATTACCCCAACAGATTATGGCGATTTTTTAAAATGGATGCCAGGTGAAAACACGGTCATAAATTTTGAAGAATTTGGCGAAAGGTCAGCAGAGCTGGTAAGCAATGCCGATTTTATTTTCTGCCTAGATTTCAACGCTCTTAAAAGGATTAACGAGCTTGGAAAATTGGTGGAAAGTTCTTCTGCTGAAAAAGTGCTGATAGACCACCATTTAGAACCAGAAGGGTTTGAAGATTACAGACTTTGGACAACCAAAGCAAGCTCAACCTCTGAATTAATTTTTTGGTTAATTGAATTATTAGGACATGTTGATTTAATAGATGAAGAAATTGCAAGTTGTTTGTATGCTGGAATTATGACAGACACCGCCTCTTTTAAACATCCATCTACTACCCCAACAACACACAGAGTAGCTGCCATGCTTTTGGAAAAAGGGGCCAAATCGAACAGAATTTTTGAGGCCATTTATGATAATTATTCAGAAAACAGAACGCGCTTTATCGGATTTTGCTTGAGTGAAAAATTGCAGATTCTAAAGGAATACAATACCGCACTTATTGTGGTGACAGAGAAAGAATTGAAACGCTTTAGAATTATTACTGGGGATAGTGAAGGCTTGGTAAACTATGGCCTTTCTATTACTGGCATGCAACTCTCGGTTCTTATTATAGATAGAACCGTAGCCAGAAAAATGAGTTTTAGATCCAAAGACAAGTTTCCGGCAAATGAGTTTGCGAGAAAATTCTTTAATGGTGGTGGGCATTTTAATGCCGCCGGAGGAGAAAGCAAAGACCCTATTGAAATGGTTGAAAGCAAATTTAAAAATGCACTACTAGAATATAAAAACTACTTAAACTTATAAATACAAAAAAATGAAAAAAATGTTAGTTGGCGTAATAGCCTTATTCATGCTAAGCGCTTGTAACCGCTTCGAAAAAACTCCAGGTGGAATTGAGTACAAGATTGTAAAAACCACTGAAGATGCAAGAATGGTTGCCGCTGGCGACAATTTGCAGATTCATATGAAAGGTATTATTGAAAGAACAGACTCTGTGATGTTCGATTCATATAAAAACAATAAGCCTTATTATATTCCTTCTGGCGAGCCTTCTTTGAGTGAAGTTTTTTCTTTATTGAAAAAAGGAGATAGCGCAATTTTTAAAGTAATAGCTGATACACTTTATGGCCATTTTGGTGAAGGTTTACCTGCTGGAGTTCAACCTGGAGATATCCTCACTTTCTATGCAAACCTTGTAGACATCTATAATCCACAAGAAATGCAAAAGAAAATTGATGAGCAAAACACTGAGTTCTTGGTAAAGGACTCTATTGCACGCGAATCATATTTGGCTGGATTAACCAATGTTCTTAGCACTCCTTCTGGCTTAAAATACCAAGTTGTTCAAAAAGGTACTGGAAAAGCTTGTAAAAAAGGAGATAAAGTGACCGTTAAATACAAAGGCTCTTTGCTTGATGGAATGGTATTTGATGAAACTAAAGATGGAACTCCTGATTTTACCTTTACTGTAGGTGCTGGACAAGTAATTGCGGGTTGGGATGAAGGATTTTTGTTGATGAAAGAAGGAGACAAAACTAAACTTATTATTCCTTGGAATTTGGCTTATGGCGCGCGTGGTAGCGGACCAATTCCTCCATACTCAACTTTGGTTTTTGATGTAGAATTAATTAAAGTAAACTAATTAAATATGCTAAAACATTTTATTCTAATAGCGGCCATTCTGGTAAGCTTGCCCTCTATTGCTCAGAAAAAAGAAAAATCTAAGGCTGAACCAAAAGCCGCTAAAAGCACAAACACAAAAAGATCTATAAAAGTGAATCAAGAATACACAACAGCATCTGGGCTTAAGTACAAGGTAACTGAGCTTGGAAAAGGAAAAAAAGTTGAAAATGGCGACAAAGTAAGTGTTCATTATACTGGCACTTTAACCGATGGAACTAAATTTGATAGTTCACGTGACCGCAATCAACCTTTCAGTTTTAAAGTTGGAGCAGGACAAGTTATTAAGGGTTGGGACGAAGGCCTTACCTTGTTAAACGTGGGCGACAAAGCCATCCTTACTATTCCACCTGCTATTGGTTATGGAGAAAGAAATATGGGTACTATTCCTAGCAATAGCACGCTCATTTTTGATATTGAAGTGATTGATGCTGCAACTCCAGTAAAGGCTACCCCTTTTGATGTAAAAGGAAAAGATACACTTACAACTGCGAGTGGTCTACGTTATATTGTAGTACAAAAAGGAAATGGAACTCAAGCAGAAAATGGTAAAACAGTAGATGTTCATTATACAGGCTATTTAATGGATGGCCGTACCTTCGATTCGTCAATCGAACGTGGCGAACCAATTAGCTTTCCTTTAGGACAAAACATGGTTATCAAAGGTTGGGAAGAAGGTATTGCTTTGATGAAAGTTGGAGAAAAAATGCGTCTTATTATCCCTAGTGAATTAGGATATGGCGACCGTGGTGCAGGTGGAGTTATTCCGCCAAATGCTACCCTAATTTTTGATGTAGAATTGGTTAACGTAAAATAGAAATCAATTTTTTATAAAAAAAAAGCTTCCCAGATTTAACTTTGGGAAGCTTTTTTTATGCTATTTCTGGCTTAGTTATTCTTTAACACATAACGAGCATAAAGCTCATTCAATATGCCATCCTTTAATCCGGTATTATCTGGACTATATATATTCTCAATATTTGCCCAATTCAATATCCTTAAATAGATATCGGCAGAAACATCAATAATATCTGCCCTATCTGGATTCAACTTAAAATGATCTATTCTTTCTTGCAAAGACATCTTGCTGATCTTTCTATGAAAATCTTTAAGCTGAGTCCTGGTAAATATTTTGGCATCATGACCCGGATTTAATAGACCAAATATTTTATTGATGGTGCCGCTAGTTACAACAGCATTTAGGCCTTCATATCCCTCGGTTTTATGTTTGACCCAATGCTCAATCGTTTGCCAAGATTTTTCCTTAATGGCTCCATCCATCATCCTAACAGTACCTATATCAAATGAGACAGAACTCACTATTTTCTGATCAGAAATGATGGTCATTTCGGTAGATCCACCACCCACATCAATGGTTAAATAGTTCTTATTAGGTTCAAACAAATTTTCAATTGAACCCAATATCAATTCACTCTCACGTTTGCCATCAATGATGTGAATCTTAAGTCCAATCTCCTCCTCAATCATTTTAGCAATCTTTTGACCATTACTTGCCTCACGCATGGCACTTGTGGCACAAGCCATGTAATAATCTACCTCAAAAACATCCATCATGAGTTTAAAAGCATAAATAGCTTTGATAAAAAGCCTACGCTTCTCTTTGCTAATTTTCTTCTCCTTAAACGCATCATCTCCCAACCTCACAGGAATGCGCACAAACTCAATCTTTTTATACTTCTCTGTAGGGTCATTATCTACCGTTCTTACTATTTGTAAACGAACGGCATTTGAACCAATATCAATTGCTGCTAATCTCATAATTTATTGGGTATTTAATTTTTAATAAGCCGCAATACCCAAGGAAGCCTATTTAACTTGTACCTATAATAATTCCTTTTCTCTGCCCCAAAACTCTTGAAAAACCTAGCTATTCCTTCAATCTCAGAACCTTCAAAATCAAAAAGCATTTTGTGCCCCGCAAATTGCATAATGATATTATCCATTAAGAAAGGCATAGCACCTTTTTCTCTCCCAGTCTCAGAACCATTTCCCAACAAGAAAATTATTCTATTGCGCTGAACCAAAAATATTGCTGAAGCCAATAACTCGCCAGATTTATCAAAAATACCCCTCGCCAAAATACTTCTGTGGCTATTGGCAACCTCTATTAAGTTCACCAACATATCATAATCACTGTCTTTTACACCCTTTGTAGAAACCGCTTTATGAAGCTTGTAGAACAAAACAACTTCCTTGCCCGAAATACTTTTCATCACCAACTCGCTCTTCTTGGCACGCTTAAGATTTCTAATCGTTTGCGAGTGATAGTCCTTTAAAATTTTATCGTAATTTCTGTTTAAATCAAGCACGTAGTTCTTACGCTTCTTGATGTTAAATTGAGAATCGAGCACCTGATTATGCTCGTTTAATTGAATCTCTATAAACCTGTACTTTCTAGGAATAGCATGTAAAAAAAGCAGCAGCATGTCCTGCGTTATTTGAGTCTTTGAAAACACCCCAAGTTGTTGTGTAAAAAAGGGCTGACTCAAATAATGTATAAAATATTTGCGGTGACCCGTTAATGGCATCACCGCAAGATAATCGTCAAAAATTAAGGCTTCCCACTCAGGAGAAACCACATCTAAATACCAAGAATAACCATAAACCAGTGAGTTTACTGATTGTTCTATACACCTATCCCACTGCTCACGATTAATTTCATTATGCTTAAGATAGGTTACCACAAATTAGTTAAAATGGTAGGTCGTCTGTACTTCCACCATCAGGAGTAAAACTTGGCTCTGGATCAGCTGTAAATGGATCCTCATTTCCACCACTAGGTGCACCACCTGTGGCCGATTCAATTCTCCAAGCATTTACATTGGTATACCATTTGCCATTGTACTCACGCGATTCTAAGTTTAAAGAAACCTTTACCTCGTTGCCTGGTACGTATTTTTTTAACTCTTGCGTTTTATCTCCCATCACACTAATACAAACCTTTTTCGGGTATGTTTCTTGTGTTTCAATCACAAATTCTTGTTTCACCCAGTCTTTTCCTGCTTTGCTGGTTCCAGTGGTGGTAGGCATTATTTGAAGAATTTTGCCTGTAATGTCTAAAGCCATATTGTTCGTAAATTTTAGTTTTTAAAAATAAAGTTTCTAACTCACTTTTTATGTTAAAATAGTCCACACTATTTCAACCTAAAAATTTGCTATTTATTAATCGATATCTGCAATTCGTCTAATTGCTTTTGTTCTATTTCACTTGGTCCGTCAATCATCACATCCCTTCCAGAATTGTTCTTTGGAAAAGCTATGAAATCTCTAATGCTCTCTGCCCCTCCAAACAAAGAACATAACCTATCAAAGCCAAAGGCAATCCCTGCATGAGGCGGAGCACCGTATTCAAAAGCGTTCATCAAAAAACCAAACTGACTTTGCGCTGCCTCCTTGGTAAAACCAAGTATCTCAAACATCTTTGATTGAAGTTCTTTATTGAAAATCCTTACAGATCCTCCCCCAACTTCCACGCCGTTAATAACTAAATCATATGCATTGGCTCGAACCGAACCTAATTTTCCCTGATCCAATAAGTCGATATCTTCTGGTTTTGGTGAGGTAAAGGGATGATGCATGGCAAAATACCTATTCTCCTCCTCATTAAACTCAAGCAATGGAAAATCTAGCACCCATAAACAAGAATAGATTTCTTTATTCCTAAGTCCCAATCTTGATCCCATTTCTAACCTAAGCTCGTTCATGGCCTTACGGGTTTTATCTGCTGCTCCCGCTAAAATAAGTATCAAATCGTTTTCACCAGCATTACATGCCTTAGCCCAAGTTTGCAATGCAGCCTCATCATAAAATTTATCTACCGATGATTTTACACTTCCATCTTCATTTACGCGTGCATACACCAAACCTGTTGCCCCTATTTGCGGACGCTTAACAAAATCTGTTAACTCATCCAACTGCTTACGGGTATAGCTTGCGCAGCCCTTGGCACAAATAGCTACTACCAATTCTGCATCGTCAAAAACCTTAAATCCCTTAACAGAAACTACATTGTTTTCTGCAGCATTAAACTCCACAAACTTCATGTCGAAACGTGTATCTGGCTTGTCCGAACCATAAAATTTCATGGCATCGGCATAGGTCATTCTTGGCACGCTCTGCATATCAATGCCTTTAACAGATTTAAATAAATGCTTCACAAGGCCCTCAAACATATTGAGCACATCTTCTTGCTCCACAAAGCTCATTTCGCAATCTATTTGGGTAAACTCGGGCTGCCTATCTGCACGTAAATCCTCGTCTCTAAAGCATTTTACAATTTGATAGTACCTATCTAAACCAGCCACCATGAGCAATTGCTTAAAGGTTTGAGGCGATTGAGGCAAGGCATAAAACTGACCAGGATTCATTCTGCTTGGCACCACAAAATCGCGCGCGCCCTCGGGAGTAGATTTAATTAAAACAGGAGTTTCAACTTCCGTAAAATCTTGTGCATCCAAATAACTACGCGTCTGCTGAGCCATTTTATGGCGTAACATCAAATTATTTCTAACGGGAGTTCTGCGCAAATCCAAATACCTGTATTTCATGCGCAAATCATCTCCCCCATCTGTTTGATCTTCTATGGTAAAAGGAGGCGTTTTTGCCTCATTTAACACCGTTATTTCATCTACAACAATCTCAATTTCGCCTGTAGACATCTGCAAATTCTTACTCTCACGCTCTTTAACAATGCCACTAATTTGCAATACATACTCCCTACCCAACTTGCGCGCTTGCCCACAAATTGCCGCATTGGTTTCCATATTAAATGCCAATTGAGTTAGGCCGAACCGATCACGCAAATCAATGAACGTCATACCGCCCAAATCTCTGCTCTTTTGCAACCATCCACTTAATCTAACTCGTTTGCCAGCATCTACCAGCCTCAATTCTCCGCAAGTATGTGTTCTATACATGTTTTAACCTTCTCAATTTTGAATGCGCAAGTTAAGTCCATATCCCCAATTTAGAAAATGGAAAAACAAAGTAAAATCCTATTTCTAAGAAATAAATTTTTAGCTGCCCCACAACGGGCTCAAAAACAGCAAAGCCATTTCCAAAACCCCAACATATTGCACCATTTTTCACTTATTACAATATAATAAAAATCATTCATTTAAACACTGATTTTACTTATTTATTTTCCTAAAAATAATCAAAAAGCCACATCAAAGGGCTATGTAAATTTGGGGAAAACATGGAGGTAAATTATGAAAGCTACTTCATCATCCGTACTACAGATGGCTTTAAAAGTGATTCTCGTTTCATGCCTAATTTTAACTACCCAAGCTGCCAAATCTCAATGCACCATAAATATTAAAACAAGCGACTCCGCCTTGGTTTGCGGCGAGCCTGCTAGGCTTACCATCAACTCAGATTGGCAAATTGCAAACACCATTACTTTGAATAGAATTAGGTGCTTAAGCTTTCCTAAAAAACTCATTGGCTTTATTGCCGGCGATAGCGGCTCCGTGTATAAAACAACAAATGGGGGTGCCAGTTTTACACAATGTAATTCACCAAAACTCAATACCACCATCAGAGCCATTTGGTTCCTAAATGCCGATACCGGACTCACATTTACCTCCGATGCCGAAATTTTTAAAACAATCAATGGAGGCCTTTCTTGGACCAGCATGAACTATCCTTATGTGGTTCCAGATTCTGTTTACACTTGGAACAGCAAAACATTTTCATCCACCTTTTTCACTTCTAACAATGTTGGTTTTGTTGGCGGGGCAGCCTATTCCCCTAGCGGCATAAGTCAGGCCATCTTATTCAAAACAATAGATGGTGGAAATACCTGGACTCAATTATCTATTCCAAACAATAAACCCATTGATAAAATTTATTTCCTCGATAGCCTCACTGGATTCTTATGCACCAATGGCAAATTGCTTAAAACTACCAATGGTGGTGCAAGTTGGACAAGTTCCTATGCCCATCCATCCTTGTATTTTAACGATGTAACTTTCATCAACAAAGACACCGGATTTGTTGCATCAAATGGCATTCTCAAAACATTAGATGGTGGCACTACCTGGAATCCAATTGCTACACCTTTTAGCTTTCCAGGCATTATTGGTTCAGACCAAAATGGTTTTATTTATGTTATCAATGGCACAGAAATCTATAAGTCAATTAACTTAGGGAATAAATGGATTAAATTAGGCATTAATGGTTCACTCCCAAGCATGGGAAACTATATTACAGACATCTCCTTTTCTCATAATCATCCCGGAATTGCAACAGGTTTCAATGCGCAAAATGGCCTTGGCTTCATCCTAAAATTAGATGAAATAGATTCTGTAAAATGGATTCCAGGAAACGGCTTAACAGATAGTTTAAATAAGTCGCCAATAGTATATCCAAATGCATCTACCACCTATTTCGTAACAGCTTGGCTAGGCAATTGTACGGCCCAATCTGATATCACCATTTTAGTTGAACCCGTTGAAATAAGCCTAAAAAAATCTCAAATTATTGCCTGCGGCGATAGCCTACAACTAAGCCCCACAAGCAATTTCACCCCATCTAATGACTTTAGCTACCAATGGTTACCTAGTAATTTTCTGTCTGATCCAAGCGCCAGAAACCCAATAGCCAAAGTGAAAACAAGCACGCGCTACACAGTGCTAGCAACTAATGGCAAAGGCTGTTTCGATACCGCCACAACAACCATAGCCCTAAACTTTGGCGTGAATGCACCAGAGAATAGCTACCTAAAATGTGGCACCGCTGTGCCCCTAAAAATAATTGAAGGAGGTTGGACTAAACAAGTATTGGATATTAGTTCGATTTATAACAATGCTTTAACGGATGTTGATTTCCCTCATCCAGATACCGCCTTTATAACCAATGGAACCAACATCTGGAGGTCGCTAGACAAAGGCAAAACATGGACCGTAGTATATTCTAAAGCGAGTCCATCTGGCATAAGACCCAATAAAACATTTTTTAGAAATACAAGATTAGGATTCGCCACCGGTTTTAATGATGGTCCTATGACAGGAGCAATTCTTAAAACAACAAATGGCACAAATTGGCAAGCAGTTACACTACCTGGCAACTATAACATCCCTGCCATTCATTTTCCAAGCGATCAATTGGGCTTTGCCATTGGAAATTCAGGTAAAATTCTAAAAAGTACAAACAGCGGAAACAACTGGGTGGCAATAAACACTGGAGTAACCCATTCTCTTAATGATATTTATTTTACCTCTGTTAGCACAGGATATGCTTGTGGCGCAAGTGGCACCATTCTTAAAACCATTGATGGTGGTACCAGTTGGACAAGCTTAAATACTGGAATCATTGCTCAACTTCAAACCATTCATTTTACTTCTCAAGATTCAGGCTTTGTTGCCGGAACCAGCGACACCATATGGAGAACAGTCAATGGTGGTTCTACATGGATTCCTTTTCGCTACAATTATAACTCAAAAGCCAACTATGTTTTTAAAGACATCCATTTCATAAACAATCAAACTGGGTATATGATTGCACAGTACAGCATCGTAATTCCAATGTTCAATGGTGCTGCAATTTTTGAAACAAAAAATGGTGGCCTAACATGGGAAAGAAATACAAATGCAGATTCAAGTACAACCATGTATGCCATATACGCCGATGCCAGCGGGTTTGGCATGGCCGTAGGAGAAAACAACAGTGCCCTGCTTAAAAATATTGGACCAAATTCTTTTGAATGGAGTCCGAGTGAAGGACTAAATCAAACTACCGGAACGAGTGTAATAGCAAACCCAACTCAAACAAAAACTTATACCGTAACCGCTTCTATTAACGACTGCTTTGAGAAGGACAGTGTAACCATTCAGGTAATGCCATTTATGAACCCTGCAACAAGGAATGTGGAACTTGTTTGTGGCGATTCTTTTTCATTTACCAAACCCAATGTACACATGGAAATTCAAGCTTCCATGCAAGGACTATCCAGTTGGGAAATTTTAAATGCGCAAGGAGTAAAAGTCATGCAAAGCAAGCCAGATGAAAGGGTGTTTGGCAACTATGTATTGCCTCCTGGTAACTACACTTTTAAATGCAGACCCATTGTAATGCCTCCTCCATTAACCATCAGAATTATTCCCATAGTTGGAGACAGCATCAGCGAGTATATTGCCATGACGTTCGACTCAGTAATTGTGCGCTCATTCACCATTGCAAACACCCAAAACTACAATTATCAGTGGTGGCCAAATCAATCCATTATTACCCCAGCTACTTTAGAGAAAACATATGCATTAAACATCACCTCCCCTGATGGATGCTTTGGTTCAGACAGTATAAAAATTATACCTAAACCTCTAAGGATAAAACTTGATAAGAGCAGGTATGGCTTTCAACACCATTATTTATCATGTGGCTCAGGCATGCAATTAGACAGCATTATAAGCAACTATACTGGCCCTAATAAGCTCAAGTTAATATGGTCTGAACCAATAGCTGTTAGAGACACAAATAGCTTTTATCCATACCTTCATCCAAATAAATCGGGAGTGATTTATGTAAGCGCATATGATACTGTTGGCTGCTTGGCAATAGACTCCGTGGCCTTTACTATTGAACCTCTCTTTGCACGTGTAATTGACACTAGTGTCACTTGTAAAACAAGCTTTAGGCCTACTATCATGACAAACTATACTGGCTTAAAAGCATTGCAAGCGCTATGGCAACCAATTACCGACTTAGATTCTGCCAACCTACTTAAACCCCTTATTACACCTAATGCAAATAGAGATTACTTTGTGCAATTTTCTACCTTTAATGGCTGCCTTGCACAAGATTCTTTCCAACTTAGGCTTGCTAGGGGCACTGCTCCTTCTTTATGTTTAGTGAGTGTAGATGCTCAAAATAAAAATCAAATTATTTGGAATAAGTCGCAATCTATTAACACAGAAAAATTCTCTTTGTTTAAAGAAACAAACATCACAGATCAATACAACAAGATTGCTGAATTGTTGGTGAGTGCCGACTTTATTTATACAGATTCAAACTCCTTTCCAATGGTTCAATCTAACAAGTATAAACTAGAACGAACAGATGTATGCGGACTCAACTCTTTATGGAGTGAACCGCATAAAACAATGCACCTAACCATTAACAAAGGCTTGGGTACAACTTGGAATTTAATTTGGAATAAATATGAAGGTTTTCAAGTAATAACCTACAATATTTACAGAGGTACTACTCCAACTAATTTAGTGCAAATTGGCACCTCTTCTGGAAGTAATAATTCCTATTCTGATTTAAGTGCACCAGCGGGTGATGTGTATTATCAAGTTGAAATCATAAGTCCGTTCACCTGCAGTCCAACCAAAACATACAACACATCAAAGTCAAATATCATTTCAAATAAAAACCTGAGCAATAAAGACCAAATGCCAATTGTGCCCATTACATTATATCCTAATCCAAGCACAGGAATGATATACCTAAATATGAATTCCTATGCAGAAGAAAATACCATAAGCGTAATGAACTTAAAAGGGGAATTGCTTATGAAGCAAGTTTCAAATGAACAAAATATCGAAATTTCTTTAACTGAATTTCCATCTGGATTGTATGTCGTTTTAATAAATAA
>JBILVK010000181.1:0-4360 GCA_044370475.1 Bacteroidia bacterium | reverse complement strand
TTCCAAAATTTGAGAACGCTCTTGATTATTCCCGCTACTCTGGCGGACCTTGCGGGAAATGAAAAAGACAACAACAGCCACAATACCGCCAATAATAATAGGTAGTAACTTTCTTGCATTTTCCATGTTTAGAACTTCTTATTAAGAGATTCTAATTTTTTACGCATTGCGGCGATTTCCTTTTTGCGGTCCTCTACCTTCTTTTTTTGTGCTAGCTTGGTTTCCGCCTTTCGGATTCTAGCAGCTAGTCCCTTTGGAATTTTTGGTAGTCTCATCGTCTTCTACGTCCTCCTTTGCGTCTCATAAAAAAGAAAATACCCAGAACAACTGCACCTAAATAAAAAGGTAAATATGTTCTTTTTGTGGCCTCCCCGCCAAAGGAAAAACCGCCTGTGATAGGAGTGCTTTTAGCACTTGGTTGAAGTGAATTCATTACGCTAGAATTTAAAGGTTCTGTTTTTGTTCCTGCAGTAGCTTCAGCCGCTGCGGTTCTTCCAGATATTCCCCCAATTAATTTTCCAAATATTGTTTTAGGCCTTGTATAGGTTTTTTCACCTGCCATGGCTTTTTCTATTTTACTCTGTTGCAAAGCTCCAAGCCCTGCACCTAGTAACGGTGCTAATTGAATTGCCATAGTATCTTGATTCGAATTACACTTGGACATAGTCAGTCTTCAAAACCACAGTCGAAGCACTAGAGCTATTAAATAGTACAACCTGTGAAATTAAACCCGCTCCAGAATCAGAATCAATGCACAATAAGCCTTGCAAATATCCGCCTGAATCACTTACATGATAGTTTGCATATAGTGCGGCCAATTCTTCGGGCGTATATTCATCCGAAAACCCATTTGCAAAAGTTATTTGAGCCCTTAAAATATTTGCAGGGGAAAAAATTAAGGCTTCAAAATTTGAAAAGGTAGCGTTTGCACTTGGATTGATTGATTGTTCAACCGCTCTCCTAGCAATATCAGAAATTGAAGTAGAAGCAGCATAAACATTTCGAGCAGCACCTGCTGAATTTGTTCCCGTGATTGTGGTAGCCTTATTTACTCTTCCTGTTGCTAGTCTCAAATATTGTGCAGTTTGGTTATCCTGATTGGATGGAGTCAAATTTGGGTCTTGCAAAATTGCTCCAGAGTCAAATTTTGCTAAAGCTGTTAATCTGTCAACATTAGTAATGGAAAATAATTGAATACCCGAAGTAACTACGCTAAATGAGCTTAGAGATTGATCAGGCCAAGAAGTAGATTGAACCAAGAATTTTTCTGGTAAAAAATCAAGGTTAAAAACTGCAGAAGCAGAAGCAGGAAAAGAGCCTATTAGAGCCATATGATTTTGTTTAGTTTCTATTTATTGTGTGAATTAACAAAAATTTCAATTAAAAAACCAAACTTCTTTAAAAATTTTCAATAAGTTTCTGTATTTTTTTTTGTCGGAGATGCGTAGACTTAGATAAACCCATAGTATCGGCGGAGTTTTTCAGCAATTCCAATACTTTTTTAGTGTTTAAAAAATAATAATCAATTGAAATGTCTTCAGAAATTTTTTTAGTTACTTTGTTTTTTTCCATATCTGGAAAAGTTTTTTGTAATCTATATGGATGAATTATCAATTTTTCAAAAATTGGAAAGTTTCTTGAATAACCAAATGATTTACAATAGATAACCCTACCCTTCAATCCCTTACCTTCAAAATTTTTGTCATGTGACTTGCTCATGTACTTGGCAAAATAACCCGAAATATTTCGGATTGAATTTTCTTTTATGAATTCAACATCTACAGAGTTTTTGGATTCTTGTCCTACCAATTTATTCCAATACTCCTGCACAAAATTTACAGAAATAAACTTGGTACTAGTTACTAGGTGAAAGTGAATATTTCCTCGTTCCTGTGCTTCGCTAACCCAAACAAAGTTTTTTAAACCGTTTGGTCTTGCTCTTTTGTAACGAAGTGTTAAACCTTCCAAAAGTTTTTGAAATAAGGCCGAATAGTGGCCGTCACTGGCTTCAAAATTTGTTTGAAGGTCTTTTATAGTAAAAGTCCAAAAAGTTTGTATTGGCTCGCTATAATGCAAACAAGAAAGGACGTTATAGAAACGCCCTCTCCTGCTTCGGTTTGCTGAAAATTCTTTTTTACCGCCGTTATCATTGGAAAGATTTTCCAAGGCAGCTTCATTAAATGAACAAGCAAACCCCGAGGGGTTCAAACTTATCATTTTTGGTAGGCTTCAAGAATAATTTTCAAATATTCTCTATATGAAAGTTCACCTTCCATGGCATCTTTCCAATTTTTCCACATAGTCCAAGACCATGAGGCCGAAAAATCGTCTAACTGCATGAATTTTCGGTCAATTGAACCATTAACCTTTTCTAGTTCATGATTGATAATATCAATCGTTTTAATGTGTGGTCGGATTGCTACCTCTATTCCAAGGCGTTCTTTATTAGGTATCATATTAATGGGGGTTAGGTATAATTCAAATTAAAGCAAAAAAAAATCTATTGGCAATACCAATAGATTAATTCAATTAAACCCCCAATCCAATAGAAAAAAACAATGCCCTCGCTAAATCAATAGGAGGGCATCTGTTTGCTCATTTGACCAAGTTGGACTCCTCCAGAGCTTGGTTCACGAAATAAGTGAGTTTTTTACAAAAAAGCAAATTTACTCACCTTCATATTTGTAATAAATTATAAAATTTAAACTATAATCTAAAGCAACACTTCCAGCCGTTTGTCCTCCACTACCATGGGAATAAAATTGTAAAAAGTTTAAAGATTGTGCGGATTTTATAGGGTCCGCAAATTTTAAACTATTGGTATTTTTTGTCAATGCAAAAGTTCTTGTTCCTGCTGTGGAATCTTCTATATTCCAATAGTTAGGAGGTGAAGTTTGAATAATTCCACTTGCCAACGGTAATTGGCCGTCTATTCTTATCTCAAATGTCCAATCTTCGACATTTGCACCACTTGTTGGAGCAGTTCTCAAAGTTGTAACATATCCTAAAACATCAATTCCGTAAATGTCCATGTTTTTAAAACCTTGTACATTATAAACAGACGTTCCAGAATCTGAAACCATCCAAAACTCTTGTGCTCCTACAAACCAAGTTTTGACATTAACTCCCGTGTAGGTTGCTACTCTATCAATATTTATTACAAAGCTTCTAAGGCAATCCATGTTACACAGGTTTCAAAAATAATTGTTTTTCTTTTTCTCTTCTATTAACCAAGCCTTGGTTTATTTTTCCTTCACTTAATCGCCATTCGGCAAAACGCATAGCGGCATCATTAAAATTACCTTCATTAAGTCTCCGTAATAGGGTAGATTTATTAAAAGCAGTACCGCCAATATTGTAGCGTAACGAAAGCAAAGCAAGCTGTTGATTTTTATTAATTGGTACTTTTATTACCTTATTCATTGAAGAACGAATCCCTTCAATATCTTTTTGAAATATTTTTAATACTTCCTCATCACTTAATCTAGCAGTCATTAAATACAATTCGTTTGCTTGTATTTGATGCCCCAAACCTATGGAGTAAAGTTGCTTTCCATCTTTTGTTTTACCGTCAGGAACTGCCGTATAACTTGGCGGTCCTTCTTGAGCTCTTAACCAATTATAAATTTCATCGAAACTCAAAATATCAGGATTAAAGTCCTTCGTTGGTTTTGGTATCGCTGATTTTTTCATTTTTATAAATAGGGAAAGAACGTAAAGAATCAATACCCCAGCGGCAAAGAGAAAGCCCATATTCAAGGTATTTAATTGCCTTTTCAACTGACTTCATTATTTTTTAGTAGGCATTTTTGTAGTATCTGGTAAAATGTCTTTTGTACTTTGACCCGTAAAAGTTTTATACAAATTATAAATACCATAACCAACAACTGCAACTGCTGCAACAGTTACTGCAATTTTAACAATAGGAATTGCAATTGCTCCGGCAATAACTAAAGCAAAATAACCAACACAAACTAAAAGGATATTAGCAGCAGCATTTCTGAAAATATCCATAGGAGGGAAGGTTATACCTAGCATTTCAACTCCTTTTTTAACTACTTCAGCCACTGGCTTTATTGTTAAAAGGAAAGCCACAAGGGCAATAATGGCCACAACGCTAAATAAGCGATGCGGGAAGTTTTTAAATGGCAATACTTTGCGAATCATCGTCTTCTGATTTTCTTAAAATTGATTTTGCTAATTTGGCTTCTCTCGCTTTTTCCAAAATTTGAGAACGCTCTTGATTATTCCCGCTACTCTTGCGGACCTTGCGGGAAATGAAAAAGACAACAACAGCCACAATACCGCCAATAATAATAGGTAGTAACTTTCTTGCATTTTCCATGTTTAGAACTTCTTA
>JBILVK010000069.1:0-15260 GCA_044370475.1 Bacteroidia bacterium | reverse complement strand
TCAGGAATTTTCTTTATAGAGTTAAAAGGAGTGGATACCAAAGGTTCTAGAATTACCATTATTGATATGTTAGGAAAAGAAGTACAATCATTTGAACCAGATAAAGATCTCATTGAGATGAATGTGGTTGATTTTGCTCCTGGAACCTATTTTGTGAAAATGGAAAATGGAAATAGATTTATGGTTAAACCTTTAATAATTGCTAAGTAATTAAACCTTTAAAATTGTTCAATTATTAATTTAACAACCATGAAAAACGCATATTCAATGAGCCAAATAAATAGCTTCAAGTTGAACTTGAAATCAATCATAACTAAAACAAGCCAAGTAGCATTGCTACTTGGCTTGACCTCCCTCACTATGAATTTGAAGGCGCAGAATACCAATTCTGCGTCTCCAATTCCTGCTGCTCCTTCTAGCGACGAATTGCCGAAATTGGGTCGCTTTAGTTTAGGCTTAAAGTTGACTCACTTGTACGATTTGCGCTATACTTCCTACGATTTATTATCGACAGGTGTTTCTGCCAGCGATCCTAGTGGAATGAACGGCTCCAAAACCAAATTTGATATGGCTGCTGGGCTCGAAGCTGTTTATTATTTTAGTCCACTTTTTAGCATGGACCTTGCCTATGAAAAAGGTAAAATGACGGGTGCCAACAAAACGGAATATTATGAGTCTAATGTTTCATTTATAACACTTGGAGCAAACATTGATTTGAAAAGATCATTACGCACCAAAGAGTATAATTGGGTTCCTTATTTAAGGGCAAGTTTGGCTCATAGCTCATTTGATGCAGAACGTAGGTTTATTTCTGACGATGCCGTGATTGACAAGGAAAACGGCAATGCACTACAATTGGGTCTTGGTTTAGGGGTTAAATACCATATCAATAACAAATGGTGTTTAAACCTTATGAGTGAGTTTGTAACAATTAACTCAGATGCTTGGGATGGTTATGATTATGGCACCGGCAAGGACCAAATGATTAAAACATCTGTGGGTATCAGGTACACATTTACTAAGGGTAAGCATGTAGATAGAACTTTGGCTTGGCAAGACAACAGAGTTGATAGAATGCAGGGTAGAATTGATGAGCAAGTAAATACCGCGATAAGAAGCATTAATGACTCGGTTGACCAGAAATTTAAAAAGTTGATGAATCAACCTGGCTCAAAAGACTCTGACGATGATGGAATTGTAGACAAGTTTGATAAATGTCCAGATGTAGCAGGATTGTTTTCAAATAATGGTTGTCCGCCAGTAGAAGAGGTAGCAGCTGTTAAAGAAAAAGAGGCATCGGTAGACAAAAAAGTTGAGCAAGCATCTGTAGCAGCTGTTGCTGTGCCTATTGGTTCTGGCTCATCTGGTAAAGGCATGTCTGATGAATCTAAATATCGTTTGAAAAATGAAATTTTGGTGGAGATGAATCCTATTAGGTTCAGCTATAATTCATACCAATTGAATGCTAAGGCCTATGAACAATTGAATACCATTGCTGTTATTATGCGTAATAACCCAAGTTATAAAGTAGCGCTTACGGGTTATACTGATGATGATGGAAGTGCAGAATACAATAAGAAATTAGCTGAGTCAAGGGCAACTGCTGTATCTGAATACTTGCAATCACGTGGTATTAACAAAGATAGAGTTAAGATAATGGCCATGGGTAAAGATAGTCCCTTGGACGACAATACTTCTAAGATTGGGAAAGCCAATAATAGAAGGGTGGAGTGTAAGTTAGAGTAGTTGATTATTTGGATTGTGTAAAGTCCGGAACTTTGTTCCGGACTTTTTTTATGCCTTAATCCTTTGATTTCTCACCCACGAATTGGTCGTGAGGGAATTTAAACAATACATTAAAAGTGGTTAGCGAACCATATATTCTTGTTATATATTGTTGCATGTTTACCTTGTCTTCATCGGTTAAAATATCATGGGAATTGATGCGTTGCTCCAATACCCTTAACCTATCGCGTAGCATTACTATTTTATGAAAAAATGCATCGATTGGAATTTCCTTATTGGCCATATTTCTATCACCAGGTTGTAAAATCATTTTGCCATTTGTCCACTTACTTCCTAAGCTAACATGCTCTGGCATTTCTGTCCAGCGCTTTAAAATACCAATTAGGGTGCGCTCCATGTCTAAACTACTTATAAAATCATCTGGAGGCTCAATGGCCTCAATAATTTCAAGCGAATTTTCGAAGCGGTTTATGTCCTTTTTTCCTTCCTCCACAAAAGTGATTTGGTAGTTGGTACCCTTGAGGTTTACCACTACACCTAAACCATAATCGGGGTGTTTTACCCTGCTTCCAATTCCTAGATTATCTGCTGTTGTCATTTGAATGTTGATTGATGGTGAGCAAAATAATTTTTTTCATTGGAATTCTAAGGGTTTAATTTGTTAAAAATTTTAGAATAAATGATATTATCCGATAAGCGCATTCTGGAAGAAATGGAATCTGGAAGCATTTTGATTGAGCCATTTAAGAAAGATTGTTTAGGCACCAACAGTTATGATGTGCATTTGGGGAGGCATTTAGCCACTTACAAAGACAGGGTTTTGGATGCCAGAGAGCATAATAAAATTGATACTTTTGAAATACCTCAGGAAGGATTTGTGCTACAACCTAATACCTTATATTTGGGTGTAACGGCAGAATATACCGAAACACATAAGCATGTTCCTTTTTTGGAAGGAAAAAGCAGCACGGGTAGGTTAGGAATAGATATTCATGCCACAGCAGGCAAGGGAGATGTAGGTTTCTGCAATACCTGGACTTTAGAGATTTCTTGCGCACAGCCCGTAAGGATTTATGCAGGAATGCCTATTGGCCAGCTCATTTATTTTGTAGTAGAGGGGGAAATTGAAACCATGTATAATGCCAAAAAGGGAGCCAAGTATAACAAAAGAACGGTGAAACCTATGGAGAGCATGATGTGGAAGAATAAGTTTTAGGGGCGAGTCCCCAAAATATTACATAACATTTTCGGCACCTTCTTCGTTATTGCAACGCATTTTGTATTTTACTATGAAAGTTAAAATTTTCCAAGCCCTAATTGCGTGCCTACTATTGTTCATTTTTAGCAGTAAGTCCTCTTATGCTCAAACCTCAAAATTCACCCTAAGTGGTTATGTTAAGGAAGAAGGAAGTGGGGAGTTGTTATTAGGCGCAACCATTGCTATTCCCTCGCTTAAGACGGGTACCATTAGCAATAATTATGGTTTTTTCTCTATCACTTTGCCAAAAGGTAAATATGATTTTATTGTAACTTATATTGGGTTCGAACCAAAAGCTTTTAGCATAGATTTGAGCCAAAATATTGAATGGGAGGTTATACTTAAACCATCATCCGCGTTAAAGGAATTAATTGTTTCTGGTGATAAGCAGAATTCAAAAATTGCAGATGTTACCCGCATGAGTGTTATTGAAATTCCGGTTCAACAAATAAAAGATATTCCTGCATTGTTGGGTGAGAAGGATGTATTAAAAGTGATTCAATTATTGCCGGGTGTTCAAAAAGGAGGGGAGGGCAATTCTGGCATTTATGTAAGGGGAGGAGGTCCAGATCAAAACCTAATTATCTTAGATGATGCCATTGTATACAATGCATTTCATTTATTTGGATTCTTTAGTTTGTTTAATGGCGATGCTTTAAAAAGTGTTGAGTTAACAAAAGGAGGCTTTCCTGCAAGGTATGGCGGAAGATTATCGTCGGTGGTAGAAATGAACATGAAGGAAGGCAATAAAGAAAAGCTCAAAGGCGAGGCTGGTATTGGTTTAATAGCTAGCAGGTTTTTACTTGAAGGCCCAATCATTAAAGGCAAATCTTCTTTTTTAGTGTCGGCCAGAAGAACTTATTTTGATGTGCTCACAACCCCATTTATGCCACCTACCAATAAAGGAGGTTATTATTTTTACGATTTAAATGCAAAAGCAAATTATGAAATTAATCCCAAGAATAAGTTGTTTTTAAGTGGGTATTTTGGCAGGGATAATTTTTATTTTTCCTCAAAATATGATAACAATTCAATTGATAAAGGTGGTTTAAAATGGGGAAATGTAACAGGTACATTGCGCTGGAATCACCAATATAATCCAAAGGTTTTTGCCAACAGTTCCTTGATTTTTAGTGATTATCAATTTCAATTGTACCAAGAGTCAAAGTATAATGGGAGTGTTTATGAAATGAGGTATTCATCTGGCATTAGAGATTATACCTTAAAGCACGATATTGATTATAGACCCAATACCAATCATACCATCAAAGCAGGTGCGCAATTTATTTATCATCGTTTTGTGCCTTCTGCAATTGTTGTCAAGGACGATTATGAGGGTACTAACCAGAATTTAAAAAACACCATCTACTCTTGGGAGAATGCAATTTATGCCGAAGATGATATAAAAATTGGTCCGCGATTAAGGGTCAATCCAGGTATTCGTTTATCGAATTTCAATGTATCGGGAGTAAATTATTTGCGGCCTGAACCAAGGCTAAGTATGATGTACAGATTAAAGGAAGATTTGTCTATCAAAGGTTCTTATGCTTTGATGAATCAATATGTTCATCTAATAAGCAACACAAGTGTAGGTCTGCCTACAGATTTGTGGGTTCCATCTACCAATAAAACATTGCCTCAAACATCTTGGCAGATTGCTGGTGGTTTAGCAAAAGATTTTTTAGAGAAAAATTTTTCTGCCAGCATAGAAGGCTATTATAAAGAAGGTTCAAATATCATAGCCTACAAGGAAGGGGCAAGTTTTTTTGATAGCGACCCAGAAGACGCAAGTGTAAGTGGTAGCAAATCGTGGGAAGAAAATATCACAAGGGGTAGAATGTGGAGTTATGGAGCAGAGCTTCTGTTGCAAAAGAAATCGGGCGCATTCACTGGTTGGATAGGCTATACGCTTAGTTGGACACAAATGCAGTTTGATGAGTTAAATTTTGGAGAGAAATTTTGGGCGAGGTATGATCGCCGACATGATATTTCTTTGGTAGGGATTTATAAAGTTAGAGAAGAAACGGCTACTCAAAATGGTGTTAAATTATCGGCCACATGGGTATATGGTACAGGTAATGCCATAACCTTGCCCATAGCAGAATATAACGCTCCTGTACACCAAGTAGGAAAACCAATGAATGGCCAATATTATGAGTCGGTTTCACAATACACCTCTAGAAATGCATTTAGAATGGCACCCTATCACAGAATGGATTTTGGCGTGCAGGTTCAAAGGAAAATGAAACACTGGGTGCGTACTTGGGAATTTAGTGTTTACAACCTTTACAACCGATATAATCCCTATTTTTATTATATAGGCTATCAAACCAATTCTGCCAAAAGATCGCTTATGCAAGTTACCCTTTTTCCAATTGTGCCATCTGTTTCATGGAACATTAAATTTTAAGAAGCATACTATGAAAAATACACTTTTAACCTTCATGCTCCTTATCATTCTTTCCTCTTGCGAAAGAGTAGCTACTGTGGAAATACCAGCGACTGATCCGATGCCCGTAATGTATTCGTTTTTATCACCAGAAACCAGTGTTTCAACTGCCACAATTACTATGACTGCTCCTATTTATGGCAACAGTTCATCTGGAAATTTTGAAACCATAAGAACCGCAGATGTAACTATTTCTGATAACAATGGAGCCAGTGCTAAAATGATTTTTGACGCCAATATCAATTCCTATTTTGTTAACCAAAGTGATTTTCCCATTAACCCAGGCATGACATATACACTGGTGGCAAAATTTGATAATTATTCTCTTCAAGCCTCAACCACTGTGCCAAGTTTAGCGATATATTTAGATGAAGCCATAGGAGAAAAACTTCCGCCTGATCCAAACGGATTAGATAGGTATATGATACGCATGAAGTGGAAAGATGCGCCTGGAGTTACCAATTATTATAGGGTAAATTTAGAGGAGGTCAAAAGTAATAATCCAGGCGATTCCAATGCCTTTTCTATTGGAGATAAAATGTTTAGTGATGACAATAAAGATGGAGAAACCATGTCAGATAAGTTTGAATATTATGATTATGGATTTGGGGGCAACACTCCAGCTTTTAATGCATATTTAGTTAATACAGATATTCATTATTATGAGTACCATAGACGCAGGCTAAATTATTTTGGCGACGATCCATTTAGTGAACCCTTGCAACAATATTCGAATGTAAAAGGCGGGTTAGGAGCTGTATGTAGTTTTAGAAAAACAATGTTGCGCGTTAATTTATAAACAAGTTATTTCTTACCTTAGCAAAAAAATGTAAGGATGAGAATTATATTAAGCTTCGTATTTATTTGCTTCATTCAGCTTGGATTTTCCCAGAACATCGACGAAGCTTGGCTCAAAGAAAATTATACCAAAACAGAGCAATACATACCCATGCGCGATGGGGCAAAATTGTACACTGCTATATATGCACCCCTTAAAGCAAAAGGTAAGAATCCTATCTTGCTGAACCGAACCCCTTATGGTTGCTGGCCTTATGGAGCTGGATTCTCCTCAAGGTTGTTTGCCACTTATTGGAAAGAATACATCAAAGAAAATTACATTATCGTTATTCAAGATGTAAGAGGCAGGTGGATGAGCGAAGGCGATTTTGTAGATGTTCGTCCTTTTATATCTAACAAGGGAAAGCGCGATATAGACGAAGCCAGTGATACCTATGATGCAGTAGAATGGTTGGTTAAAAACATCAAAGGAAACAATAATAAAGTTGGTGTTTTTGGAATATCTTATCCAGGCTTCTACGCCACCATGGCTGCTCTTAGCGGACATCCCGCCGTCAAAGCAGTGAGTCCGCAAGCGCCCGTTACAGATTGGTATATGGGCGATGATTTTCATCACAATGGAGCACTCATGTTGCAAGATGCATTTGGCTTTTACTCAGGCTTTGGTCAGCCACGCCCTAAGCCAACCACTCAAGGTCCAAAAGAGCTGATAAAATACCATACAAAGGATACTTATAAGTACTATTTAGAAACAGGGGCCATCAGCAATTTTACCAAACTTATGGGCGATAGTATCCAATTTTGGAACGACCTCATGGCGCATCCACATTACGATGATTTTTGGAAAGCCAGAGATGCCAGAAGAGCTTGTTACAACGTTAAGCCAGCCATGTTGGTGGTAGGCGGATTGTTTGATGCAGAAGATTGTTTTGGTGCTTGGCGTTTATATGAAGCAATAGAAAAACAAAACCCAGGGATAAACAATAAATTGGTGATGGGACCTTGGTTTCACGGAGGTTGGTCTAGAAGCGATGGTTCCTATTTAGGCAATGTTCGCTTTGGCTCAAATACCTCAAAATACTACCAAGAAAAGATTGAAATACCCTTCTTTCAGTACCACTTAAACGGCGTTGGTTCGGACCAAAATATTGCAGAAGCTAACATCTTTTTTACAGGTGAAAATGCTTGGAGATTGCTAGCTGCATGGCCTCCTAAAGAAGCAAAAAATACAGATTTCTTTCTGAACCAACATGGTGGATTAAGCAATCAAAAACAGGAAGTGGTAACCGCATTTAGTTCGTATGTAAGTAATCCTAATAAACCCGTTCCGTATACCGAAGATGTTGGCGGAGGCAGAACCAGAGAGTATATGACAGACGACCAAAGATTTGCTTCGAGAAGGCCAGATGTGTTAACTTTTACAGGCAATGTGCTCACCAAAGATGTGACCATAGGAGGCACCATTCTTGCAGATTTGCAAGTTGCATTATCTAGCACCGATGCCGATTTTATTGTGAAAGTAATTGATGTTTTTCCAGATGGATTTGTTTATGATACAGCCCTGGTTGGACAAGGAAATGGATCAACATATATGATGGATTCTTATCAAATGTTGGTTAGGGGAGAGGTGATGCGCGGCAGGTATAGAAACAGTTTTGAAAAGCCCGAAGCCTTTGTTCCAGGTCAGGTTTCACAGGTGAAGTTTGAGTTGCCAGATATTGCACATACCTTTAAAAATGGACATCGCATCATGATTCAAATACAAAGTACTTGGTTTCCTTTAGTAGATAGAAATCCGCAACAATTTGTAGATACTTATCATTGCACAGATAGTGATTTTAGGGAATGCGAAATCAAGGTTTATCATGATTCTACAAGACCTAGCAAGATTGTTATGCCTGTAATAGAATAGGCTTATAATTTAGCAGATTCTTCCATTAATCTGTTTACATCTATAGGCACAACTCCAACCTCTTCGCACACCAATCCGCCTGCAAGGTTGCTTAATTTTGCAAGCTCTAAATTGCTTAAGCCAATGGCCATGGCAAGAGAAGCAACAGAAATAACAGAATCGCCTGCACCACTTACATCTGCAATTTTTCTATGATGTGCAGCTACGTATTCAAAGGTTGTTCCATCACTAATCATTACGCCTTTTTCGCTCATGGTTACCATGATATTTTTAAGCTCCATCACCTTCATTAAATCGCTCACAGCCGACTCAAATTCTGCTGGATTAGAAGGGTCTGCATCGCGTTTAAAACCTTCGCGCAACTCCTTTAGGTTCGGCTTAAATAAATCAACACCCTTATAGTTTATGAAGTTACGTTTCTTTGGATCAACCACCACTTTCAAGCCATGTTTATGCGCCTGTTGCGTAATTTGCTCAATAAGAGGCTGCGTAATTACTCCTTTGTCATAATCCTCAAATAGCACTACATCTGCGGCAGGTAGCAAATCATTAATAATGCGCTGAACCAATACATAGCTATCGTATTCGCTTATGCCATCAGTTTGTTCATTATCTATTCTAATCATCTGATGATTTTGTGCAATTACCCTCGTCTTGGTAGTGGTTCTGCGATCCTTAGAACGCACGATGCCCGAACTTTGAATATGCGATTGTTCTAACAATGCAAGCAAATCATTGCCATCTAAATCTTCTCCAATTACAGAACACAAAATAGGTTTAGCGCCCAAGGCAACCAAGTTTAATGCAACATTTGCAGCTCCACCCAAGCGGTATTCTTTTTTCTGAACCGATACCACTGGAACGGGAGCCTCAGGAGAAATTCTATCAACATTGCCCATTAAATAAGCATCTATCATTACATCGCCAATAACCAAGACGCGCAAACCTTCAAACTTTTTTATAATATCTTTCATGTTGTATCCCTAAAGTGTTAAACCAATTTTGCCAATGTTGTTTTCATTCTTTCAATTGCCTTTTCTAATTTTTCATCAGAAGCAGCATAACTAATTCTTAAGCAATTATCGTTGCCAAAAGCCTCGCCTGTTACCATAGATACATGTCCCTCATTTAACAGAAACATGCATAAATCGGTGGCAGTTACAATTACTTGCTCCCCAAATTTCTTGCCCAAAAAATACGAAATATCTGGGAAGAAATAAAATGCACCCTCTGGCTTATTCGTTAAAATTCCAGGTATGGTTGCCAAGCCCGTTTCCATCAATTTTTTACGCCTTTCAAAAGCCTTTACCATTTCCATACTCGGCTCCAAACTGCCCGTTAAAGCAGCCACCGCGGCCTTTTGCGAAATGCTACTGGTAGCACTTGTATATTGCGATTGAATTTTCTCGCATGCCTGTGCAATGGCCTTTGGTGCACCCAAATAACCCAATCGCCAACCCGTCATGGCAAAGCCTTTGGATAAACCGTTGATGGTAATTACCCTTCCTTCCATACCCTCCAAAGCACCAATGCTGCTATGCTTGCCTACAAAGTTGATATACTCATAAATCTCATCAGAGATGATGTAAATATGCGGGTACTTTTTAAACACCTCCACCAAAGCCAATAACTCTTCCCTGCTATAAACAGAACCTGTAGGATTACAAGGAGAAGAAAATAAAAATGCCTTAGATTTCGGTGTAATAGCCGCCTCTAATTGTGCAGCAGTAATCTTATAATTTTGACTTAAAGGAGCAGCAATAAACACTGGCACCCCATCCACCAATTTCACCATTTCTGAATAGCTCACCCAATAAGGTGTTGGAATAATCACCTCATCACCAGGGTTCACCAATGCCATAATGGTATTCATAATAGCGTGTTTGGCGCCAGTAGAAACCACAATTTCATCGGCTGCATAATGCAAGTTGTTATCGCGCAAAAACTTCTTAGAAATAGCCTCCCTTAAGTCGGGAATACCCGCAACCGGTGTATAATAACTAAAGTTATTATTAATGGCCGCAATGGCAGCCTCCTTTATATGTTTTGGTGTTTCAAAATCTGGTTCCCCCAAACTCAAATTCACCACATCTATTCCAGTGGCCATCAATTCCCTTGCCTTTTTGGACATAGCAATGGTTTGCGGCTCATTTATATTGTATACACGGTTTGCTAAAGCTTCCATTTTATTCAAATCTAGCGGCGAATATAAGTTATCCAAATGCCTCAAACGAATAAAAAATGTGCAATTTTATTTGGGTAAATTCCAAATCGGTCTGAACCAAATTATTGTTTTCCGCAAATTTACTTGAGTCATTTGTGCTTATTAAACCAAATTACCGCTTTTGGTAATGTAAACCTATTGGCTTTTGTGTTTCATAGGTAAAATCTATAAAAGCGCCCGGAAACCAGTTTTTACAGGGGTTTGGGGCATGCTACATTTGCAGCATACAATTACAAAACAATCATTTAACCATGAAAAAAATGTTCAGAATTGCCCAATTGGCATGTCTTATTTTAGCTAGTTCCATGAGCTACTTATCTGCCCAAGTGCTAAAAACCAAACCTACCCTAACCGTATTAAACATTGATGCAAAAGGAGTGCAATTAGACCCAGCCCAAATGGGTAACTTAGTTAGAATAGAAATTGATAAGCTAGATATGTATGATGTGACCGACCGCTATGATGTTGCTTACCTCATTGATAAAAACAAACTCAATATAGCCAATTGCTATGGTAAAATGTGTTTGGTAGAAATGGGCAATATTGTTAAAACAGATTATATGTTTACGGGAAGTGTAGAGCTATACGGACAAACCATTGTAGTCACCCTAAGACTCATCAATGTAAAGCAAGCAAGTGTAGAAAAAACCACCATTATGGAGTTCTTAAACCTGCCTTTAGAAATGCAAACTATGGTAGGTATATGTATGCGCAAAATGTTTGACAAGCCCAATAACGAAGCCGAACTTGCCAGGCTTACCAAAAGATTCAATTACGAAAATGCCACCAATAATCCCGATAAGGACATGGTTAATCTACAAGGTCCGCGTTTTGGCTATACCTTTATCTTTGGTGAGCAAGCAAAGATCTTACAACAATCAAAAGAAAGTGGAGGTTTTGATTCTTATCCAGCCATGTTTCAATTTGGATACCAGTTCGAAAAACAATATTTAAACGAAGGAAACTACCAAGCCTTATTCGAATTTATTCCCATGGTATCTGGATTAGACCAACAATTATTTATACCCGGCGTGGCCTTACTCAATGGTTTTAGAAATACCAAAAATGGCTGGGAGGTAGCTATTGGTCCAACCTTTAGCCTTTCCAAATATTCAGAAATGACCGAGTACAATGGTCGCTATTATACTTCTACCGAAATGACAAATATGGGGATTACCAATGCAAGTTATGAGCGCAGATTAAACAGCAATGGCGATTTTGGTATTGGTTCATCCTTTGTTTTTGGTATTGGTAAAACCATTAAATCGGGTAAAATGAATATTCCACTTAATTGCTTTTTTACCATTCCCAACAACGATGGATTTAGGTTTGGAATTTCTGTGGGTTACAATTCAAAAAACAAATCTAAGTAGTATCAGAAATATTGTCATAGAAAAGGCCTGAAAAGGCCTTTTTTTATGTATGCATGCGCCAGAATTGCATCTATTTACAGGGCTTTGATGCCATATTTGCCTAAATAAAGAATTGGTTAAGTTGTTGACGCTTTTAGGTGTGGAAATGCGATACCTCAGATTTAATTATGATCAGCATTTTTACACTCAAAAAATGTAAATCAATCTATATGAACTTAAATAATTTCACTATTAAAGCACAAGATGCCATACAGCAAGCACAACAATTAGCTGCTGCAGCATCTAATTCGAGCATTGAAACAGGCCATTTGTTAAAAGGTTTGTTAAGTACTGATGAGCAAACTTTGGCCTTTTTACTTAAGAAAATTGGTGCCAATACCACCAGGCTCAATCAGGCATTAGATGCTGTTCTTAAATCTTATCCTAAGGTGAGTGATAACTCCTCGCAGTATCTTTCTAACCAGGCCAATCAAGTGCTTATGAAAGCCCAAAATATGCTCAAAGATTTTGGAGATGAGTTTGTGGCGGTAGAGCATTTGTTGTTGGCTTTGTTGGTTCAGACCGACCCAATAGCTACTTTGTTAAAAGATGCTGGTGTGGTAGAAAAAGATTTGAAAGCCGCCATTAAAGAATTGCGCGGTGGCTCAAAGGTAAATTCGCAAAATGCCGAGGCGCAATACAATTCCTTAAACAAGTATGCCAAGAACTTAAACGAATTGGCCAAGGAGGGCAAGTTAGACCCTGTTATTGGAAGGGATGAAGAGATAAGAAGGGTGCTTCAAATTTTATCTCGTAGAACCAAGAACAATCCGGTTTTAATTGGGGAGCCTGGCGTGGGAAAAACAGCCATAGCAGAGGGTTTGGCGCAAAGAATTGTGAATGGAGATGTGCCAGAAAATTTAAAAAGCAAGCGCGTGTTTTCATTGGATATGGGTGCTTTAATTGCGGGTGCCAAATACAAAGGAGAGTTTGAGGAAAGGTTGAAAGCAGTTGTGAAAGAAGTAACGCAAGCCGATGGTGAAATTATCTTGTTTATAGATGAAATTCATACCTTGGTAGGGGCTGGCGGTGGTGGCGAAGGTGCCATGGATGCTGCCAATATTTTAAAGCCTGCCTTGGCTCGTGGAGAGCTTAGATCTATAGGTGCTACCACACTTGCAGAGTATCAACGTTACATAGAAAAAGACAAGGCTTTGGAGCGTAGGTTCCAGAAAGTTTATGTGGAAGAACCAGATACAGAATCTGCTATTTCTATTCTTCGTGGCTTAAAAGAAAAATACGAAGTGCATCACAAGGTGCGTATCAAAGATGAGGCCATTATTGCTGCTGTTGAGTTATCACAACGTTATATATCAGATCGTTTTTTGCCAGATAAGGCCATTGATTTAATGGATGAGGCGGCCTCTAAGTTGCGACTCGAAATTGATTCTGTGCCTGAGGAGTTGGATCAGCTCGATAGAAAAATAATGCAGTTAGAAATTGAACGTGAGGCCATCAAAAGGGAGGGCGATGATGCCAAGGTAAAGGAGTTGAGCGAGATCATAGCCAACTTGCAAAGTGAAAGAAATACCTTGAAGGCAGAGTGGCAAAGTGAGAAGATTATTGTGGATGGCATACAAGCTTCGAAGCAGGAAATTGAGAACTTAAAGGTTGAGGCAGAGCATGCAGAGCGGGCTGGCGACTTTGGTAAAGTTGCAGAGATACGTTATGGAAGAATAAAAGATGCTGAGGCCAAGGTGATAGAATTGAAGGAGAAATTGCAGGCTCAGCAGGGCGATAAGGCCATGGTGAAGGAGGAGGTAGATAGTGAGGATATAGCAGATGTGGTGAGCCGTTGGACAGGTGTGCCGGTTACGCGTATGTTACAAAGTGAGCGCGAGAAATTATTGCATCTAGAAGATGAATTGCACAAGCGTGTGGTTGGTCAGGAGGAGGCCATTGTGGCCATCAGTGATGCCATTAGAAGAAATAGGGCAGGGCTGTCTGATCCAAAGCGCCCAATTGGGTCGTTTATTTTTCTAGGTACAACGGGTGTGGGCAAAACAGAATTGGCTAAGGCACTTGCAGAGTTTTTGTTTAACCAAGAGAGTGCATTGGTAAGGATTGATATGAGTGAGTACCAAGAGAAGCATACCGTTTCGCGCTTAATTGGTGCGCCTCCGGGATATGTGGGTTATGAGGAAAGCGGACAATTAACAGAGGCCATTCGCAGAAGGCCATACAGTGTGGTATTGTTAGATGAAATAGAAAAGGCGCATCCAGATGTGTTTAATATTTTGTTGCAAGTGTTAGATGATGGAAGGCTAACCGACAATAAAGGTAGGGTTGCTAACTTTAAAAATACCATTGTAATTATGACTTCAAACATAGGCTCGCATCTTATTCAAGAAAAGTTTGAGACCTATAATGATAATAACAAGGAGGAGCTCATGGCAGAGGCAAAAGTGAGTGTGATGGAGCTTTTAAAACGCAGCATTAGGCCTGAGTTTTTGAACCGCATAGATGATGTAATCATGTTTACTCCGTTAACCCGCGAGGATGTGAGAAGCATTGTAAATATACAGCTAAAAGACATCACTGCTAAGTTGGCTTATCAAGGAATTAGCTTTGTGGCCTCTGATGATGCTTTAGATTGGTTAGCGCAATTGGGTTACGATCCGCAGTATGGTGCAAGGCCTTTGAAGCGCGTATTGCAACGCAAAATTCTCAACGAATTATCGAAGGAGATTTTGAGTGGAGCCATTAAGAAAGACGCGCGTATTTCTTTGATTTTGGATAAGAATAATCAGTTGGTGTTTGAGAATGTTTAATTGGTCTTTAGTCTTTGGTCTTTGGGGAGGAGCGCTGCTGGCAATTAGCATCTGGCTTCTAGCAGCTGGCCTCTAGCTTTAAAAAACTCACGCAGATTTTTTAGATTAGGGGAGATATCGCAGATATTTTATTTGGGTTCTTTTTTTAAGTTTAATCTGTGAATCTGTGGCATATTAATTTTTAGCCACAGATTCACAGATTTTTTTATAAAATAATTGAAATGGTAAATGGAATTTGGTTACCAATATTTAGCTACTAGCAGCTGGCAACTAGTTTCTGTCCTCAAGCTTTTTTAAGCACTTAAGAAAGATTATTTTTGAATAATACACAATGACAATAATAAAAATTATACATAATAGTGGTTTGCCCCCCTATTAATCGGACTATCTTATCTGGTTGTAAATATAATTAATTTTTTCAATTTAGATTTGTTGTGCAAGATGTGACCGATGGTGATTATTAAACCGATGGTTCGAAGATTAAGGCGAGTCTGTTTGTTTCAGGCTCGCTTTTTTCAATTAAATCGGCGTGCTCCGCACAGTTATTGGTGCAAGATGTTTCCCTCTGGCTCATAATACCCGATAGGTTTTGGTAGCTGCATTTGAGTTTAAATTTTATCCTTTTTTTTGGCAGCTCAATTCTATTAATCAATCCTGCATTCCAAACATCCCAAAACAGCTGTGGAGTTA